>CAMYOP010000105.1 GCA_947260045.1 uncultured Desulfobulbaceae bacterium | reverse complement strand
CACCCTGGGCAATGGCTCCAATGATGTGCTGGTGATGATTAAACTGAACTTCTCCAAAGGGTTTCATGAAGTTTCAAGAGGATAGGATGGGAAAGCAGATGTCTATATAATTATATCCTCACAACCTGTTTTAAAACATTTCATGGGAGTACCCGTCACTGAACTTTCTATCTACGAAGTAGATTGGGAAGGGCTAAATTTTTAAAGAGATACTGTTATTACTCCCAATCTCCTCCCAGAAACGGATTGTATTGTTTTTCTCTGGCAAGTGTTGAGGTTGGCAAGGCACCATAGTCGTGACCTGGCCAGACAATGGTTGACTCAGGAAGTTTAAGCAATTTGTCTTCAAGCGCGCCAGTAAGGGTAAGAAAGTCACCACCAGGTACGTCAACCCTGCCAGCAGCACCTACAAAGAGTGAATCCCCAGTAAAAAGATTATTTTCACAGAGTAGACAGATAGACCCAGGTGAGTGTCCTGGAGTGTGGATTACTTCAATGGTATGTTTTCCCATGGCAATCATTTGGCCATCAGTCACACTTTTATCTGGAATCATACTGTGACTGAGGCCTTCGCGTTTGAAATAGGCAGTCGCCTCTGGATTGTTCAGCATCTTCATATCGTCTTCATGCATAATTACAGATGCGCCAGTCTTTTTTTGCAGCGCTTTATTGCCGAGGGTATGATCTGGATGGAAATGGGTATTTATAATAAAGGGTATCTTCAGTTTAAGTTTTTCAACCTGGTCAATAATTATTTTTGTGTCCCCACCTGGATCAATAATCACGCCGGTCATTGTTTTTTCGCAGCCGAGGATGTAGCAGAAAACTTCAAAGAGTCCAACCTTAAGTTGCTTTATAATCATGATTTTTCCTTATATGAAAAATGTTGAATATTCACTTGAATACTACATTTTTCTTAAAAAAGAAAAGTGGAACAGGTACGAAAGGGGAGGTAATTAATTGTTTTAGGGTTTTATTGTTGGTGATTTGACGCAGAGCTGAAAGCGTAGCGACCTTTGATTATTTGTTAATTTTCAGAGTGTTACCCAGTTTCTCCTCGATTTTTAGTAGTGTGTCATAATGACATGACATTTTTTTTTCATTTTCAACTGGCCTTTTTCAAATCCTTTCGTTATAGATTATGACACAATGTGGCACCACTTTATTGGCCAACAATCCCCAATACTTAAAGTGTTCTATATCCAGAAAGAAACAAAAGTAAAAAGTTGATATAGGATTTATTGATGAAGCTTATTGATAATTGCTTTTGGTTAAGTTGCAAGACATGACTAGGGTTTTTGCTGATTTGTACTGTAATAGAATGTTTTGTAGGGATTTAGATCAGAGTGATATGTGATCTGTATTTTTGGTCTAGCATGAATGTTTACGTCCTATCTAGTTGGAATGTACTTAAATTTCTTCTATTGCCGTAATCGCCGATTTTGTTTGCAACATGTAGGATTTATTGGTATTTGCTTGTAAACAAAATGGTCTCCCCGAAACCTCATCAACATGGAGCTGGTTGCAAATGTTTGAAGTAGATATTCACCAACAGGAAGAATCAGTTATAGTCACAGATTTTGAAAATAATGAACTTGGTGTGGTCGGTCGCGATGAAGTGCGCCAAAAAAGTCTTGTTCATAGAGCTGCCTACATACTTGTTTTTAATGCGAAAGGTGAAGTTTTTGTCCAGAAACGCACCATGACAAAAGATGTTTACCCCGGATATTATGATATAGCCGCAGGCGGTGTTGTACTTGCTGGTGAATCGTATGAAGATGCAGCACTGAGAGAACTTGAAGAAGAACTGGGGATTTCTGCAAAATTAACCTATCATTTTGAGCACTTTTATTCAGATATGAAAAACTCTGTTTGGGGGCATGTTTTTTCATGCGTTCATAACGGCCCATTCACTCTCCAGGAAGAAGAGATTGAATCCGGATTTTTTGTAAGCACCTTTGATGCACTGGCATTGGCGACAAGGGAACGTTTTACACCAGATGGTATGGAAATTCTGAGAAGCTATGTGATGGTTCAGCAATATGGTGGTGGTGGACATAGCTGTTTAGCGTAGTGAAAACAACGTGTTTACTTATATTTTACTGAGTATATAAGCAGTTGTGAACACCTTATAATTTATTGCCACAAATTAATTGTGTGATTATCTTTTTAACCGTATAAAGGAGTCTTATTACCTTTAATTATTGATTATTTAACCCTCAATCTCCATATGGACACATGGGATATTGATTCAAGCAGGGATGGAAATTATGTCCTCTCCAAAATTTGAAGAAATAATCCAGAAAAATTGCGATGTTTCCGATGCCAAGGACAATGGTATTTATTCAATTTGTACGCTCGTACTGAAATTACGCAATCTTTACAAATGGGAAAACAGTGTGGAACCATGGCACGAGCCAGATTCCTCAATCCTTCTTGACTGGATTGAATCAAAAGAGGACTACTGGCAGACAATTAATTCCCTTGAGTATCAAAATCTTCCAATCAATGGCTCTTTCAGCTCCCCCTGGAATATCACAGAAGTCAATAATGCGCTTGCTGGTACAAACCTGATTTATGGTGCTGGCTACGGCCGCTCCATGAAAGCCATTTTCTTTCTTGGTGAAAAGATCAATGAGTATGTGGTTGACCAAGTGCCTGTCACCATAATTGGCAAAGAACAGGTCCGTGAACTATCAAGTCCTTTTGCCATGCTCCAGGATGGTCGTATTTATATACGACGAGATCAGCTTCGATTTTTCTTCTGGGATCAAATTCAGGAGATTCGTTCATCGTGTAAGTCTTCTCTGCACTTTGCTCTTAGTTCCTATAATATTCTAAAAAATGGGAAAGTAGAACAAGAGCTGTTTAAAGAGCAACTTGACGCAATTACCGATAATGAGTTGGATTTTTTTGTATACCATGAACTTGGTGAACTGCGGCAAGATACCTTTAGTTCTGACAATTCAAAAAAAATTATCTCTACTTTTCCAAACACTCCCATTGAATTTGTCTGCCGTGCCCTTAAAGATATACTGGCAGATATTCATCCCAAGGGCACCTTGAACTATATCATTGAAGGAGAGAATAATTCCTCTCTGGGGTTTTATGTGGGATTTTTAGATGGGGTTCGCCGTATACTTTTCCCTGAAATAATAGATGTTTTCTCTAAATTCTTGAACACAGGTGACTGGCAACTTATTAAAAACGCAGTATCCAAGTGTCAGGAACGAAATTATCTAAGGGCAGAAAAGATGCGTATGTTTGCTGATTTGCTCGACCAGGAATCAAAAGAAACCATCCGAAAACGCTTGGAACTTGAAATACTGCTCCCTCTGGGACTCGATACTCCAGGATATTCAGCTTCTTAAATAGTTTCCATCCAGAAATGGTCTATTTTGTGAATCTCGGTGTCAATTTGTAGGGTTCCTTGTGCGGCGTAGAATTAGACGCCTCAGCGTAACTTCTCGTTTACCTAGAGCTTCTCAAAAATCCTCTTTACCGAACTAGAAACAATCATTTCTAAGATCCGCAAAGCCTTCGACTATCCGGATAAAAACTAAATATCTACCAGGGAGCGGGGAATATTTTTTCAGAAATCTGTTTGTAGAGCAGAAATGTCAGATAAAAGATTCCACCAGCCGCTGCAAGTACCATCAGTTCGGGAAGTCCTAGGGGCACTATGCCAAAAGCAGTGTGAATTGGGGTATACATTAATATGCCTTGAAGCAGGAATGAAATAATTACCGCTGCCCAAATCCATTTGTTTTCCAGAAAATTTACCTTGTACATTGTTCTGATTACAAAGGTTAGTATCAATTCGTAGAGAACAACAAAATTAAAGACCATTGTCTGGGCATGGATCAACTCTTCAGGATTATTAGAGTTCCCGCCATAGTAAACAAAGATGGAAAGTGCAATTACAGTCCCAATGATACCAAGCACCCCTATCAGAGAAAGTTTTGCTGGCGGCAGGATACCTTCATTTGCCCGTTTGGGTGGCCGTTTCATAATCCTTTTTCCGTAAGGATCAACGCTATAGGCCAGCGCTGGAGCACCATCTGTCACCATGTTTACCCAGAGAAGAAGAATGGCTGTCAGAGGAAGGTTCAAGCCAGAAATAACTGCAAAAAAGATAATGAGTACTTCTCCCAGATTGCCAGAAAGCAGTAACATGATAGATTTTTGGATATTATCGTAAATTCCACGTCCTTCTTCTATGGCATTCACTATATGGAGGAAACTATTATCAAGGAGTACAAGATCAGCCTCCTCTTTGGCCACCTCTGTTCCGCTACCGACAGCTACGCCAATATCTGATTTCTTTAAAGCAGGGGCATCATTTACTCCGTCACCGGTCATTGCCACAATATGATTCATTTTTTGCAGCGCTGTTACAATACGCTGTTTGTGTTCTGGTGTGACCCGGGCAAATATAGAGATCTCCGTTGATAGAGCATTGATCAGCTCTGTTTCAGACATTTGTTCCAGTTCAATTCCATTTGCTACCTGACCGCTTATGCCAATTTCGCGACCAACAGAACAGGCAGTCGCAGCATAATCACCTGTAATCATAATGGTCTTTATGCCTGCCTCTTTTGTTCTGGAAATGGCTTCTGCCACCTCGGGCCTTGGCGGATCAATCATGGCCTGCAGGCCAACAAAAACCAGGTTTTCCTCTGTGAAATCTGATTTTTCCTGTATGTCCTTATAGGCAAAGCCAAGTACTCTCAAAGCCTGACTTGAATAATGCTCATTTTGTTCAAGCACCTTTTGGCGCAATTTTCCTGTTAGTTCCACCACGCTGTTATTATGTGCTATGTATTGACACTCTTTTAAGAGTTCTGCAGGGGCACCTTTGACCAGGACTACGAGTTTTTTATCTGCCTGCAGGAGAACACTCATACGTTTTCTGATTGAGTCAAATGGCAGCTCGTCAAGTCTGACAAATGTATCACTGTTTGTGTTCATCCCTGTTTTTCTGGCGCTGACCAGCAGGGCCGCCTCAGTAGGGTCGCCTGCTATAGACCAGGTATTTTCTTTTAATTTGAGCTGGCTGTTATTGCATTGATTGCCAATGTGAAAGAGTTTTTTATTACTTGGTCCTTTGACTGCACCTTCAGGATCGTACCCGACACCACTTAAAGTTGTTTCTCCATCTAAGGACCAGGCATAGCGAACAGTCATTTGGTTTTGGGTTAATGTTCCTGTTTTATCAGTGCAAATCACATCACAGCTGCCAAGGGTTTCAACAGAAGAGAGTCTGCGGACCAGTGCTTTTTTATCTAATAATTTTTTGACACCTATTGATAGGGCGATCGTAACCACTGCAGGAAGGGCAGTCGGTACAGCAGCAACAGCAAGGCTGATTGCAATGAAGGCAAGCCCGACCAGTGTTTCTGGATTAAGACTGGATTGCAGGTATTCTGTGGTCAGAGTGATTCCAAAAATGAGAAGGCATATAAATAAAATTACTACGCCAAGTTTACGTCCGAATCTGTCCAGCCTTCTTTGGAGCGGTGTGAGCTCTTGCTCTGTCTGGGCAAGCATTTGGGATATTTTGCCAAGCTCTGTCTGTACACCAGTACTTGTTACCAGTGCTCTGCAATTTCCTGCTACTATTGAAGTCCCGGCAAACAACATATTAAACTGGTCACCAAGTTGAACCTTTTCAGCAGTTTGACCAGGTGACTTCATAACTGGAACTGATTCTCCTGTGAGTGAGGCTTCCTCAATCTTGAGGCGAACGGCTTCAATAATTCTGGCATCAGAGGGGACCTTGTCACCTGCTTCAAGTACGATGATATCACCCGGAACAAGTTGCTCAGCATTGAGCTGGACAATTGTTTCATCTCTTATGGCTTTGGCATGGAGAGCGCCAAGTTTTTTAAGGGCTTCAAGGGATTTATTTGCTGAAAATTCCTGGAAAAAACCAATGAGGCTGTTGGCAATGAGTATTGCCAGGATAATTAGGGAGTCAAAATACTCACCGATCAGTACTGAAAATAAAACCGCAAATAGAAGTATATAGATGATAAAGCTTTTAAACTGGTTGAAGAAAATTTCAAAAGAGCTGATTTTCTTTTCTAGACCAAGTCTATTTGGTCCAACCTGGAGAAATATTTCATCAGCTTCTATGCTGCTCAGGCCTTTTTTTGAGGTGTTAAACAGAGTATACAACTCTTCAAGAGGTTGAAAATGAAAAGCCATCAGTATTGACCTGCAAATGAAGACTTAGGTGGTAAGGGTGCGGTATATTTCTGGTACGCGACGTGGAAGCATTTTGACATCATTGATAAAGATATAGTTAACCTCACCGTACATATGGGCGATATAATCCTGAGCATCTCTGTCAATGGTAATGCAGAAGGGATGGATGCCCTTTGTTTTGGCTTCAATAAGGGCACGTCTTGTATCTTCAATGGCATAATCCCCTTTATAATCATCGTAGTCTTCAGGCTTACCGTCTGAAAGTGTGATAATCAGCCTTACTTTTGCTTCAACATCTGTCAGTAGTTTTGTTACGTGACGAATGGGAGGTCCCATGCGTGTATATTCTTTCGGTAATATTGCAGCTATTTTTCCTTTTACCTCGTCATCATACGCTTCTTTAAAGCTTTTTATCTGAAAAATTTCTGATCGCAGCCTGCGCATGCCGGAAAATCCATAAATGGCATAATTATCACCCAGCACCTCAAGCGCTTCACAGAGGAGCACCAAGGATTCTTTTATAGCCTTTGAGACCCAGCCTTCAGTGGAGAGTGACATGTCGACTAGAAAAACTGCAGAGATATCACGCTCATCACGTATTTGTCGAATGTAGAGCCTGTCAGATGGAGCCAGACCAGCTTTCATATCAGACAATGACTCGCAAAGAGCATCGAAGTCTATATCGTCTCCGTCTTTTTGTCTTTTAATAAATCGTTGTCTGGTACGTAGTCTTTCAAATTGTTTTCGTAATTTTAAATGAAGTCCACGGTACTTTGCAAGGGTGTCAGGAACAAATGTACCCTTAACAGCATCTATTTTTTTTTCATGTAAAACACACCAGTTTTTCCGGTAGTCAGATCGCCTGAAATCCCATTCATCATAAATTATAGTGCCTTTTACAGGTAAATCCTGCAAACTATCATCATCAGGGTTTCCTTTGCTCATTCCTCTACCTGCCATTTGCAGCGCACTTGAAATGTATTGGGAAGGGATCAAACCCATATCATCTTTAATTTCCTCCAGCAATAATTTGAGTTGTTCAGGTATTTCTATGTGTTGGTCTTCAAGGGTAATGTATTGAAGCGTTTCATCAATTTGCTGTAGATTCTCTTGAGCTATATCACCGTCATCATCGTCTTCAGCAAGGGGAAGCATGATGTTTGCCATGTTCGTATCAGGTAGGGCTGCTTGCCCGCGGGTTTCTTCTTCGATACTTTCTGAGAGTTCATCTTCTGCTGTTGATGCAGGAAGAATTGATGCCAAAGCATTAATAGCTAGATTTTTTGTATCTGCCCTTCGCTTTAAACGAGCTTTTTCAGCTTCCTCTGGTTTGAGAGAACCTTGAAAGGGCAGTGGTTCTGAAAAAACGATTTGCTCGCTACTTTCAAAAAGTGGATAGAGCAGGGCTGTCATTTTGAGAGAATACTTATTGCCATCTGTAATCGTGGGAACTTTTTTTAAATGGCTTGTAGCAATATTAAACAGTTTCCCTTCATCAGGTGATAAGTTTGCAGGTTCAAGCTCAGAAAGAATCCAATGCTTGAGCAGCTCAATTATCAATGCAGGTTTTGTTAAGGACCGAGGATCAGATCTGAGGGTCAGCATTCCAGGAAGTATTTTTTGGCAGTCGCGCATGAGACCAGGCAACTGCGTGCTGAGATATTTTTTAATCCGCATTGTTTCAAAGAGATGAAATAATTCTCTTGCCAGATCTGCTTTATGAAATAAGTGAAAAAATTGGTTCAACCCAACACCATGAGTTGTGACCACGTGCTGTTTTTGACAAAACGCATTTAAAAACAGTACGTTTTCAGGAGTATCGAGTATGTATGTTTTTCCAGTAATAAATCCCCATTGAAAAGAGACTATAAGTTTATAGACAAGAAAGTTTTCCTCCTTTGTCTCAAAGAGATGTATTTCTTCAGGAAGGTAGATGGTGGAGGTATCTGTATAGGTCTGAGCAGCTATTGCCAACTCTAATTTTCTGTTTGCCATACCCCGAACATAAGGCAAGAGTCTTCCTGTAATTTCATTGAAGGTAATGTTTTTATAATTATTAGTTTTTGCTATATATGTCCTTTCTATATCAGCCATAAAGAGATTTGCTGCATGCAGGCTGTCTACTTCGTAAACGTCGAGTACTTTAATTACAAAATCAGAGAGTTGCTCTGGGTCGAGCTTTTCCATAATGGCAACAGATTGTTCTAGAAAGGTGTAGCAGAGTGAATGACTTACAGGCCAAATTACAGGGATTTGGGCTAAGACTGGCTCATGAAACTGTGCGGGCAGGGATTCAAGGAGTTCTGTGTATTCTTCCAGTTCCCAATCACTTAAAATGTATGGAACAATGCGTCTTGCTATATCATCTTTGAGATTCAATACAGCTTCCATAGTATGCCTGTTCAAAGTTAAAAAATAGAATGAACCATCTCGTTAATAGCGCCGAGCATTTCATGGTCATCGGTCAATGTTTCAGAGATGGCGACCCGACAGGCAGTCCGCTGTTCAATACCTGAGTTGATAA
>CAMYOP010000104.1 GCA_947260045.1 uncultured Desulfobulbaceae bacterium | reverse complement strand
AATATAGTGTGAATGCTCATGGTCTTCTCCCTGTCCAAATTTGACGAGGTGTTGTTGTTTGCCTTTTACTTCGCAAGGCCTGTGCCAATATGGGAGAGAAGGTCGTTTGGAAATAGCCTGTAGCCTGCTAACTATTATAAATTACAGGAGAAAAATAATTGAAAAAAATTATTTATAAGTTCTTAGGGCAACCGCTGTGTGTAATACTTTGTTAGCATGGGCGCGATATGCGCCTTTTCTGGAAAAGGCATTGGGCGTTTTTTGCGCCCATGCCAAATGTGCATATAAGGAGATAATATAAGAGGGGTTGTTTTCTATAAATTGTTGATATTTCGTTATTGTTTAAGTACTTGTGAATCTTTGTTACCTATTATTTTGATACATGTCTGCATTTGTGCCACTTATTGTTGTTCATGCTTGAGGTGGTTCATGTGTAAGCTGCTAAAATATCAGGTTTATCTCTAGGGCTTATTTTGCGTCCCTGTTGAAAGTGTCAGTAAATAAGCACATTTGATTCGAAAGGTGTATGTGATATTTCTTCTTTAATTTTAGGTTTTTAGGTGTTTGGTAGAGTGGTTGCCAGAGTCTGATTTTTTAGTGCTTTTCTACTTGAGACATTTGTGAATTGAAGGTTCAGTGTACACTTGTAAATTCTAAGATCCTTTTAAGCTAACAATTAATCAGAGAATCTCTTACACAGTAATTGTTGGACACTGTGTAAGAAATTTTACAGTACCCCAGGTGCCTCAGGTTATGCCTGGCATTAATGGTGGGGATTCTGTTGTTGTCTCACAGGAACTTCCTCTTGGTCAACAAACACTCTATTTCGTCACTGAACTGCCAATGGCTTAGGCCCTTGGCAGTCTGGCGGGTGGGGTTCCCATGACTTTAATAATCTTTTAACTGCCATGCTTGGCTATAGCGAAATGGCTCAGTCCATGGTGAAAGAAGACGATCCCATCGGTGAGTATGTCCATATCATTATCGAGACAGGCGAGCGAGTTGCAACCCTTACAGGACAGTTGTTGGCTTTCAGTAGAAAACAAATTTTGAACGTAGAAGTAATTAATCTCAATGAAACTTTGGAAGCCTTAACTAAAATGCTTGGTCGAGTTCTGGAAGATGACTTTCTTTTGCATCTTAAGAAGGCAGACGGTCTGTATAATATTAAGGCTGACCTGGGACAGATAGATCAGCTATTGATCAATTTGGCGGTTAATTATCGGGATGCAATGCCTGCAATGCCTGCAATGCCTGGGGGGAAAACTAGATATTGAGACAATGAACGTAACGCTTGATGAAGAATTCTTCGATCAGGATGAAAGCCTCGAGTCGGGATAGACAGCAGCATAATCAAAAAAATATTTGATCCATTTTTTACCACAAAGGATCATGGGACCGGCCTTGGCCTGTCGACTCTCTAGACATAATGTTTGAAAGTTCGTAGTGAAAAGCTTGAAAGGGTTGTGGTTACGAGGCAAGCGAAGAAAAATACCCGCAGGCAAGCGAAGAAAAATACCCGCAGGCATACTGTCAGTATGTCGAGGTTGTTTTTTAAGCGTAACGAAGTAGACGCAATGCTTTCATGCTTTGTAGCAGACCGCTGATGAGAAATCCGGGCTAGGGTATTGTCAAGCAGCATGAGGGCCATATATTTGTATACAGTGTCCCTGGTGCTGGCACAACATTCAAATTGTTTTTTCCTGCGGTTGAGGAGAGTGTCCACAGGGTGGAATAAAAATTGGAACACCATGATTATGCAGGTAGTGAGACGATAATGGTGGTTGATGATCAACCTTCTATTGCTAACCTGGTTGCAGATACACTTTCGGCTCAAGGATATGAGGTCTTAAAACCATACAGCAGAGAAGAAGCAATCCTTATGATTGAATCGCTTGATCATGAAATCCATTTGCTCCTGACAGACGTTGTCATGTTGAAGATGAATGGCAAGGAGTTGTCAGAAAAAGTTACAGAGAAATATACCAATATTAAAACTCTCTTCATGTCTGGGTATCCTGCTGATCAAATAAGCAACAGAGGTGTGCTCTCGAAAGGAGTGAATTACCTGCAAAAACTAATCAGGCCAAACATTTTGCTGCGAAAAGTACGCCAGGTTTTTGACGAAAAAAGTCCCAGTAAGCCCTAAGCATAACCCTATGATTGTCTCATGGTATCATAGCTTGTGAACCTCTTGTCTATATGATAGAGTTGCTCACTTTATTTTATTATTTATGGGATTACCACTAAAGCTCAGTTAGAAACTAAAAGGAAGGGGACCGATTTTATTTTTCCGTTATTATTCGGGAGACAGAATAATTTTCGCTGAAAATACGCGAAAAAAATTCAGTCCCCTTAAACTTAGGAAAAATATAGGTGCGCGCAGACTCCGATCTGTCTCCCGGTGTTAACTGAGCTTCATTGGTAATCACAATTATTTGATTTAGACAACAAGCAGCGATATTCTCTGCCTATAATCTGGCAGGTATTTGTAATGCTGCCTGCACGAGGTTCATATTATGACGAAAAAGGCTTTAATAACTGGGGTAACGGGTCAGGACGGAGCGTATCTTGCTGAGTTTTTACTGAGAAAAGGGTATGAGGTTCATGGGCTTAAACGTCGCTCATCTCTTTTTAATACTGATCGGATTGACCATTTGTACCAGGACCCTCATCTAGAATCGAGGAATTTTATCCTGCACCACGGTGATATGACGGACTCTTCCAGCCTGATTCATGTCATAGAAAAGGTACAGCCCGATGAAATTTATAATCTTGCTGCCCAGTCCCATGTAGCTGTTTCTTTTGAGGAACCTGAGTATACCGCAAATTCGGATGCACTTGGTACCTTACGTCTTCTAGAGGCTATTCGAATTCTTGGCCTGACAGAGAAAACACGTTTTTACCAGGCTTCAACTTCTGAACTGTATGGTCTGGTTCAGGAAACACCCCAGACTGAAAAGACTCCTTTTTATCCCCGTTCACCCTATGCTGTTGCCAAGCTCTATTCCTATTGGATTGTCGTCAATTACCGCGAGGCTTATGGTATCTATGCCTGCAATGGAATTCTCTTCAATCATGAATCACCCCTGAGGGGTGAAACCTTTGTAACACGAAAAATCACCAGAGCTCTTTGTCGTCTTCACCTTGGTTTACAAGACTGTCTTTTTCTTGGAAATCTTGATGCCAAGCGTGACTGGGGACATGCTAAGGATTATGTGGAAATGCAATGGCTGATGCTTCAGCAGGAAGCACCCGATGATTTTGTTATAGCAAGTGGAAAACAATTTTCTGTCCGTGAATTTGTGGATATTGCAGCAGCTGAGCTTGGTATATATTTACGCTGGGAAGGTGAAGGCGTTGAAGAAATCGGAATCGTTGACCGTGTGGAGCACAAAGATGACGGTAAGCTCCAGGAGGGGCAGGTTATCGTCCGCGTGAGTCCTCGCTATTTCAGACCTACAGAGGTGGAGACCCTGCTCGGTGATTCATCCAAGGCAAAGCAGGAATTAGGTTGGGAGCCAAGGATCTCTTTTCAGGACATGGTCACAGAGATGGTCCTAAAAGACCTGGATGAGGCAAAACGTGACGAACTTTGCAAGCAGGAAGGATATACTATTTATAATCGTCACGAATAGACAGAGTATTGACGGTACCTCAAACCGTTCATGGTTTCAGGTACCGTGTATCTTTTCAGGCGCGTTTTAGCTTGCGCCAACCTTTTTCTTTGAGGCTGTTAATTCGTTCAATATTCCAGCGACTCATTTCAACCAGATATCGTTTTTTATCAATTTTCATTAAGTTCATGATCCGCTGCCGATCATTTTCCACATCTGTTTTCTCACCAGGATATATTTCCTGCCAGCTGGCATAGCCTTCATCAAAAATAAAGCCTGGTTGAACAAGTTCAGGCTCCATTGTCAGTTTACTGATTGCGGAAAATCTAGCAATATCCATATCGTATTCAATGACCCAGCCATTGTCGTAGATCATACTTGTCTGGTCTAGCACTATATCGCTGGAGCATTGCGGACAAAATAAATTCAAAATAACTTCCTGGGTCATGACATTATCACGGAGGTGAAATTGAACATCTTCATTGCCACAGCTACAGCTTTTTCTCACGTTTAAGCACATTGGAGTCCTCTTTGCTTAAATTAGTTAATAATAATTATTATCAATTAGTATTACTTTCAATTATTAAAATCAAGGAAAAATATAGGATTTCTATTGAGAAAAAGCTGAGAGAAGAGAATACAATTTCCCGTTGTTACTGAGTGGACAAATACTCTGAGATAGATCTGCTTTAATATTTTTGGGGCGATTCAGAAGAGTTATACCAGTGGGAAAAATGTTTGCCACTCAGCCTGTTTTATCCCACTGGATTGGTCATCCAACACGACAATTTTATCGTCAAAACCATATTTTTGTAATGATTCTGAAAAAATCTGGAGAGTATCGTGGGCTATTTCACGGGGACCCTTGTCAAAGAGATTATATACAAGTCCGATGAGTTCCATGCCCCTGGACTTAATAGCTTCAAGACTGAGCAGGGTATGATTGATGGAACCAAGTCTGGGCGATGTTACCAGGATAACGGGGTATTTTCTTTCAGACAGATAGTCGATAAGGGTAAGATCGCGATTGAGCGGGACCATTAATCCACCTGCACCTTCAAGAATCAGCCATTCAAATTGTTCGGAAAGTTTTTTTGTGGCCTTATCGAGAAGAGATGATTCAATCCGTTGTCCTGATAATTTTGCAGCAAGATGGGGAGAGCAGGGAAATGGAAAACAGTAAGGGCAGGTCAAGCGTTGGCGATCAGCTTTGCTCCAGCCGATTTCCATGAGTTCACGGTGCAACAGGACATCATCTGCTTGACCATGGCAACCAGTCTGAACAAGTTTTTTGGTGGTGACGGTTTTTCCTTTTTCAAGGATATATTTTGCAAGGAGACCAGTGGCAAAAGATTTACCAATGCCAGTATCAATTCCACAGACGCAGGCAATATTCATATATGATTTTATACCAGGAAAAGAGCGTGAGCTCGAGTTGCTAATTTATCAAAACAATCGTAAGACATGAATTTAAAATAATACAGTCACTGTATCCTTAAACGAGGAAATAATCATGACTCTTTTTGATATCATTGTAATTCTAATTACTTTGGCAGCATTTTTCAGTTATTTGAATAACCGCTATATTGGCTTACCCGGAACCATTGGCCTCATGGCCTTATCTCTCCTGGTTTCCCTTGCTTTGATTGTATTTGGTAAAACCCAAATTGTTGGCCTGGATGAACAGGCTGGCCTGATGCTGTCACAGCTCAATTTTTATGACACCCTCATGCATGGTATGCTCGGTTTTCTGCTTTTTGCAGGTGCTCTGCATGTTAATTTTGATGATCTCTATTCCCAGAAATGGCTCATTTTTACTCTAGCAACAGCTGGGGTGGTCGCCTCCACCGTGATTGTCGGTGTTTTAGCCTTTTTTTGCCTGAAACTTATAGGTCTACCACTGCCATTGCTCTACTGTTTCCTCTTTGGTGCCCTCATATCGCCAACCGATCCTATTTCGGTACTGGGTATCATGAAAAAAGCAGGTGCGCCGAAGAGTCTTGAGACCTCTATCACTGGTGAATCCCTGTTTAATGACGGCATTGGCGTGGTTGTTTTTTAGCACTTCTCTCGCTTCTTCAGACAGGATATGAGTCAGAAAAAGCTGGTGAGATAGGTTTATTGCTCCTGGAAGAGGCAGGAGGCGGTCTGGTTTTTGGTTTTGTGCTTGGTCTTGTCTGTTATTATCTTTTAAAACAGGTCGATAATTACCAAGTTGAAGTCCTGCTGACCCTGGCAACGGTTATGGGCGGCTATCGCCTTGCGGAGTTGCTCCATGTTTCTGCCCCACTGGCAATTGTGGTTGCTGGTTTGATGGTGGGCAATCATGGGCGTCATCTTGGCATGTCAACAACAACCAGACAGCATCTCGACTCTTTCTGGGAGCTGGTTGATGAAATTCTCAATGCTGTACTTTTTGTCTTTATTGGTTTGGAACTCCTTGTAATAACTCATAATCACAAACACCTGCTGGCAGGAATTCTGCTCATACCAATCGTTCTTTTTGCACGCTTTGTCAGTGTTGGCTCAACAGTCACAGTGCTGCGAAGCTTCAGAACCTTCCATGCGAGCATAATAAAAATAGTGACCTGGGCAGGCCTTCGTGGAGGTATTTCGGTTGCTCTTGCCTTGTCGCTACCAGTCGGGCCTGAGCGGGATGTGGTTGTGGCAATCACCTATGCCATAATGGCTTTTTCCATCCTGGTGCAGGGTTTGACAGTTGGCCCCATGATCAAAAAGGCAGTGGTGACCTAGAAAGTTTGAAGAACGGGAGATTTATTTTTTTTGGGCGATGAAATACATGGGATGATAGCTCAGGGAAACACCCTTGTCATCTCCGTATTTTTCTCTATAGGACTTCAGAAAGGCATGCACCTGTTGTCTGGTCCAGACAGAGTGATCAAGTGAATTGACTCCTGTCTGGCGAAGATGGTTTAAGAGCTGTAATGGATCTTTAAAGCGGAGGGTTTCGGTGCTCTCTTCGCAGTGCTTGATTACAAAGTATTTGGAAGTAATTTTTCTTATGTGCGCAAGGGAATGATACTGTAAAGTAATCCCGGTCAGTTCTCGAATCTGATAGAGGTTTTCAGGGCCGTACATGGCAAAGGCCAGGCATCCTTTTGCTTGCAGCGAAAGAGACAATTTTTCAATGGTGGCGGCTACATCGTGTAACCAGTGAAATGTTGAAGAAGAAATGATCAGGTCGCAGGAAGAGGGCAGGCTGATTGTTTCAATATCGCCAGGTAAGAAGCTGAGTTCTCCCTGGTAGGCTTGAATTTTTTCCATGACCAGTGATTCAAAATCAGCAACCAGGTCGTTTACATATAAGTATTTTATTGCAGGAAAAAAGGTGAGCAGTTTTTTGGTTAACAGGCCAGTGCAACTTCCTATCTCAAGAATTGACTGAGGCGAACCACAGCCTGATCTTGTAAGGCGCGAGAGTAAGTGTGCCGCAATTTTATGCTGGATTATTGCCTGTTTTTCATAGGTGTCAGCTGCCTGGGCAAAACGTTGGTATACTTTTTTTTTATCTACAATCATATAATGCAATCGGTTTGTTCTGGATGATTCCATCCATTCCACTCATAAAAAGGAAAATGTGGGATTTTTAAAGTTTGACAATTATTTCGGCCCCAACTTCTAAGCTGGCTGCGGGCTGGAAAAATTCTGTCCATGCTGCCAACGATTTTTTGCCTGAATATATCGGCTGCCGGTCCCCTGAGTTGATACTGTTTTTGTATGACATGCAATTCGTCCAAAAGTGACTTTTGGGAACGTTTTGGTCTGTTTGCCAGAAATTGCTCCATGTCACCTGCAACGGTAAACATGTTTTGATAAAATTCCAGCAAAGAATCAGCAGAAAAATGCTCAATAAGGGTTAGATAGTCTTTCTCTTTGATGCCAAAATCCTGATTGATGGGATTTAAGGTACCGTTAACGGCCGTGCTACTGGTAAAGAGCTTACTTTGATCCTGGCTGATAGTTGTTGCTGAGCACCAGACTCCTAGAGACCAGGCAAGGAGGTGAAGGTTTTTATATCTCTTTTTAAGATTTGAAAAATCAAAGAACTCGAGTTCTCTATAATCATAGAGCAAAAGAAAATCATAGTTTTTGGGCAAAATTTCCCGAAATGGTTGTGCGTCCATCCCCCAGCCAGCATAAAAAACAAGGCAGTCTGGATGCTGGTTTTTCACCAGGAATTGTGACTTCAAATATTTTCTCCAAGACAGTCCACAATGTGACCAGGCAGGTCAGCAAGTTCCTGCCATTGCATGGCAGCAGAGATGGAGAGACGTAGACGCGCTGTTCCAGCAGGTACAGTTGGAGGGCGAACCGCAGTTACCCAATACCCTCTCTTCTGCAACGCCTGGGCAAGGTTAAAGGTCTTTTGGCTGTCACCGATCAGTACTGGAATAATATGGGTGGAGCCATCGGTTTGGAGGCCTTCTTCACGGAGACTGTCCCGCAGCTTCTGAGCAAGAACACGTACCTTTTTTCTTGCATCGTGCATGGATTTGATTTGTTTCAGGACAAAAGAGAGCCAGTGCAAGGTGACTGGCGGCAGGCCGGTTGTAAAGATAAGCGACCTTGAAGTATTTATCAGATATTCGGCAACAGGAACTGAACAGACTGTAAAGCCGCCCTGGCTGCCATAGGCTTTGCCAAAAGTACCGACAAATAAATCTATATCGGAAACGACCTTGTGCTCTTCAGACAATCCCAATCCCTTCTCCCCTGTGACGCCTACTGCATGGGCCTCATCCACAAGCAAGGTGCCAGCATATTCTTTTTTAAGAGCGACTATTTTTCTAAGATCAGCAGTATCACCATCCATACTGAAGATAGATTCTGTGACAATAAAAACCTGTTCATATGCAGTTCTTTTTTTGCGAAGAATCTCTTCCAGGTGATCATAATCATTATGGCGGTAGCGAAGTACATCGGCTCTGCTCAAACGCATACCGTCTATCAGGCTTGCATGACAGAGCTTATCTGCGACAATTAAATCTTTTTTACTTGCCAGGCTTGGAAGGATACCAATGTTGATATGGTAGCCGCTGTTGAAAATAAGGCATCTTTCTCGCTTGTAGAGTGAGGCGAGCTGGTCCTCAAGATCCTGATAGAGCTTGGAGTTCCCTGTCATCA
This sequence comes from uncultured Desulfobulbaceae bacterium, assembly GCA_947260045.1. Taxonomy (GTDB): domain Bacteria; phylum Desulfobacterota; class Desulfobulbia; order Desulfobulbales; family Desulfobulbaceae; genus CAMYOP01. The sequence continues at coordinate 1,741 of CAMYOP010000104.1, read as the reverse complement.
GCCTTGAGGCACCTGCACCAGGGCTGAATTTTTCCAGGCAGTTCGTCTTCTCTAGCTGCTTGTAGAAATCCAGCAGTAATTTTTTATTTGAAGCCAGGCCGAGATAGTCGTTACTGGAGAGATTGAGATATTTTTTTCCCTGAAAACTAATGTAGGCGCTTTCTCTATGGGCAAAGGGGAGGGTCCTGCGATAGAGACCCTCCTTTTTAATACTTTCCAGACGTTTGCTCAGCATAGTGTTGAAAGGATCCATTACGATAAAATGACCCTAGCCTACGAATTGCTTATACATGTCTTCATTAAAGCCGATTATAAAACGCTTCCCAATTTTCAGTGCAGGTGCCCGCAGATTTCCTGTGCGACCAAGACTTGCAGCCAGAATATCTTCTTTAGCGTCTTTGGAAGGGTCAAATATCTGGAATTTTTTCCCTTTTCCCACAATTATTTCAGAACTTTCTTTTAGGATATTCCAGGCATCCTGTTCCACAATTTTTTCTTTACGAGCTTCTACGGTCTCCTGTATGTCCAAATCATTTCCTGAAAACACAACCTGTGCTTTGGAACAGGATGTTCAGCCTTTGCGCATATAAGCCCAATCAATTTTCATTTTTACCTCCAAACAGTGAATAGGGGATGATACGGTGTAAAGATATTGTTGGTAGAATACCCTATCCTCTAGAGGCTTGCCAAGTTTTCATGGCTCAGGAAAGCTCAGGATGATTTTGGGTAGGTGCAGTATAGTGAGAAAGGCAGCATCACCTATAGTGGGATGCTGCCTTTGTGTATCACAACAAGGAGAATGGCTTAGGTGATAAAGAACCGTTCACTTACAACTTGACCTTGTTGATGTGGGCATCACCTCTTTGAACGGTTCTGTGATATTTTACTGCAGGTTTGCCGAAAATCATCATGTAGCCAACGAGATGGTCTTCAGGAATACAAAGCTTTTCTTTCATGTTTAGCACAATTGAATCCATTGCCCATTGGGCAAGTCCGTTCCAAACTGTGCCAATACCCATGCTGTGGGCAAGCAGTTCAAAATAACTGAGGGAAATTATTGTATCCTGTATTGGGCTGGGTCCGTCTGTATGCGTGGAAATAATCAGCAGGTGCGGTGCATTGCGAAAGATAACGTCGTTTCCGTTGTCCCAGGCTTCAAGCAGCTTGTCATAAAACTCCATACCAGAAGGAATATTATCTGTAATGAGTGCTTCCCTGATGCCTTCCATGGTTTCGTGACGGACCTTTTTCATAACCTCAGCATCATCTACCACCGTGAAAAGAAGTTGTTTGTTATTCATCCCTGTCGGGCAGTTTGCAACGACATCAAGCATATGGGCAATAACTTCGGGATCAATTGCTTCATCCCTATAACGACGAACCGAACGTCTTCCTTTTATGAGGCATTCCATTTGTTCAACAGATGGATAACCACCTTTGAGAGCCATGCTGTCTTCTGGCTTTTTGCCAAAAATGGAAATTGCTCCTGTCGGGCATATTGCAAAGCAATGCTGACACTTTATACAGCGTTCCTCTTTGTCGCTGACAATGGCGGGGAACTCAGGTGATAATTCAATTATGTTGTAAGGGCAATCTGTTGCACATTCGCCACATTTTGTGCATTTTTCCTGGTCAACAATAAATTCCATCATCACGCGGTCCTCTTTTTTTGTGTTGCGTCTGGTTTAAACGGTCGGATTTCATGGTGAAAATTTTTGAACGATACGTGTTATTATAGCAT
>CAMYOP010000103.1 GCA_947260045.1 uncultured Desulfobulbaceae bacterium | reverse complement strand
ATGAAGCAGGCAGGGGCCCGCTTGCAGGTCCCGTAGTCGCTGCTGCAGTTATCCTTCCATCGGATTGTGTTTTGCCTGGAATAAGGGACTCAAAAAAAACAACTGAAAAGGAACGGAAGAGCCTGTTCTGGGACATTGTTCAACATGCGGAATCAATAGGTGTAGGAATCGTTGGACCTGACGTTATTTATGAGATCAATATACTGGAATCAACTAAACGTGCCATGAAAACTGCAGTAGAGGATTTAATACTGACACCGGATATGCTGCTGATCGATGCGGTTAAGCTGCGCGATGTTGATATTAAGCAGCGGTCAATGTTCAAAGGTGAGTCTGTAAGCGCTTCCATTGCAGCGGCATCGATAATTGCAAAAGTGGTAAGAGATGATATCATGTTTGATTTTCATGAGAAATATCCTGTTTATAATTTTAAGAGTCACAAAGGATATTCCACAAAGGCACACATGGAACTGATTAATGAACACGGCCCGTGTCCGATTCACCGGATGAGTTTTAATAAAGTGAAGGACGTGAAGCTGCCGTTTGGGGATTGAGTTATTATTAGAAATGACGCACGGGCGAACGGCCGTTCGCCCCTATCTGGTACGTCTACTCTTCCGAAAAGCCAATGCGTACAAGAAAATGTTAATTGAAATCACCAGGATGCCAAGCAATATTTGAAACCCTCTTGTATATCCGGAGGGGTAAATAATCGGCATGATATAGTGCTCGATAAAGGCCTCCCTGTAGATTTCATGCCCTCCCTTTTGACGGAGCCAGTTTTCAAGCGGGGTCAGAGGGCATATCCATCCTGTAAGCTCGACTATTGATCCCCATATAACTGCCGGCAGGTGAACCCATGCCCATTTCCGATTTCTCAGTAATAATAATCCTCCACTTACAACAAAGAGTATGAAGCCCAGATGTGTCAGTACAATAATATTTGCTGCTATCCAGTAAAACATTCATTATATAATCATACATTGGTGTAATGAGTCCAGATATGATGATCTGCTGATATCGTCAAAGTGATGGGCGTGTGAATATGGATAGTACCGGCAAATGTTCAAAATTTATGTGTAGTAGTCCGGGCAACACTTTTTTATGTCCTGAACTACAAAAGCGTTTACAGGCAATGTAAACGCTTTTAGTGACTAGTACAGATTATCAGTAGAACTATCGAGAATTTACAAAAAAGCATTCAGGAAGGTAGTGATACGAAAAACTTGCTTCCCTTGCCCAACTCTGATTCTAGCCATAGCTTCCCATTGTGCTTGTCAATTATTTTAGTTGCTATGGTGAGACCGATTCCTTCCCCCTGAACCCTGTTAGGTTCCAATTGGTGAAATATCTCAAATATTTTATCCTGATGCGCAGGGGCTATTCCAATCCCATTATCTTCTATACAGTAAACTGATTGATCCTTGTCTTTATGACCTGAAATATGTATGACACAGGAGCGCTCTGAATCTTTATATTTAATTGCATTATCCAGCAGATTAGAGAACACCTGATTTATCTGTGAACTGTCCCCCTTACAATCTGGCAATTCTGAAACTTCAGTCTTAATGCTCAGATCGTTTAACCTGAATCTATGGCTATCAACAATATCACTCATCATTTCATTCATATCTATATCTTCTATCATTAATATAGATCGTCCCACTCGAGATAGCGTTAATATTCCTTTTAAAAGTGTATTCATTTTTAAAACACTTGTCCGTATATAATGAAGCGACTCCGGAACATCTTCTTTTAAAATAGAAGTTATTTTATCTTTTATATTTGAGGGACCGTCTGCATGATCAATAGAAGACATCAAATCCTTTAATGAATATTCAAGCTCCCTGCTGTACCCTTCAACATTGACGAGCGGAGATCGCAGATCGTGAGATGTGACATATAACATCTGCTCCAGTTCTTTGTTCTTTATGAGAAGTTCATTAGAGAGCCGTTTCTGTTTGTCTTCTGCTTCCCTGTGCTCGCTGATGTCCCTTATGTATCCTATAAATGACTTCGGGGTTCCATCCGCATTCCTTAAAAGGCTCGCGCTTACCTCAACAGGGACAGGTGTGCCGTCTTTTTTTCTCATTCTGAATGTACTGTTTCTAAAATTGCCCTTATCAAGAAGCAGTGCAGCATTGTTCTGAGCTATATGGATATCCTCTTCAAACATTGACTGAAGACTGTCCTGCCCAACCATTTCAGCAGGACTGTTATAACCATGCATTATGGCAGCCTGCTGATTGCAGTAAATGATTTTCCCATCCAGGCCTGTTTCAACAATCGCATCAGGAGAGATATCAAGGAGAGACTGATAATGTTCTTCACTTTCCCGAATCGTCTCCTCGGACTCTTTCTGATAGGTAATGTCTTCAGCTATACCGATTACTCTGACGACATTACCATCATCATCCGTTACGGGAAAAGCGCGGTCTCTTATCCAGCGCATAGACTGATCCGGACGTATGATCGGGTATACTTCTTCTGTCTTTTCGCCTAGAAGTTGCCTGTCCAGTAAATGCGTAACATGCTCCCGGTAGTCCGGATGAATTGCTTCGACAAAGGAGAAAGGATTGGAATACAAACTCTCACAGCTCTGTCCCCATATGAGTTCATACGCCGGACTTATATATAACATCTGATGTGTCTGAAGATTAGAAATATAAAAAACTTCTGTGATATTTTCTGCTAACTGTCTAAATCGTTCTTCACTCTCTTTTAAAGCAAGTTCAGCTTCCTTCTGGTTTGTAAATAAGGTGTTTATTTCCTGGGCAATCTCACCAATTTCGTTTTTGGAATAGATTACCTTTGAGCTCAGACGTTCGCCTCGTATATTTTTTAAAAGAAGTGAAAGTGGTCTCAGGGCAAGTTGACTGAGTAAAGCCAGTATGAAAAAACCAATCAGAAAGATTGTAAGATAGACAATGTTGAGAGACTTTACTTCTTCATAAACATGCTCGGATACTTCTTCTTTGGGTAACTGCAGGATGAGTCCCCAGCCTGTTACCGGGATGTGCTGATAGGTGGAAAGCCAGGTGGTGCCGCCTTCTGTATATTCCAGTGAACCTGACTTTCCACTGAGGGCCTCTTTGACTGGGGGATACTGGAGAACTTGCTGGTCTGAGAAATGCTTTGGGCTTAAGTCTTGCTGCGGGTGAGCGAGAACCCTTGCTTTTGAATCCACAATGAAAGCGTAGCCTTTAAGGCCAACTGTTACGTCTTTTATCATCTGAAGAAAAGCATTATCTTGGGAGATAGTCGTGACGCCTCGAAGAACACCGATAACTTCATCATTTTGTGAAAAAACCGGAGAGGAAAAGCCACTGACAAGCTGATCTATTGCGTCAGCATATAACACATCTATAAAATGTATATCCCTGCTGGCGATGGTTTCCTTTATCCATTGAGTATTTGTTATTTTTTTTCCTACTAAGTGAGGTCTTTTGGGATAGGATTTCCAGACACCATCTACATCTGTTAAGAAGAAATAATTAAAATGCTGGGTTACCTGATCCATTTTTGTGAGAATTGCATCTGCCTCTTTTCCGTCAATGGGGACGAGGCCAGGAAACTCGGATATTGCCTTGATCTCTCTAATGGTCTGGCTCAATGCCGAATTAATATTATTGGCTATCTGTTCGGTCAATCTTGCTTGTGACTCAACAAATTCTTCAATATCACTCTCTTCTAACATCGGTGTTATGAAATAAAGCTGGGTGGCAGTCATCATCAATAAAAAACCGATGATAAATAAAATGGCTTGTGCTTTGAGCGAGAGTTCCGAGAGTGGGTTTTGCATAGCAAATTTTTTTGTATTAGCGTAAACTTTGGTCTTTTGCTTTTAGGTTTTTTGGTTCAGTCGTGTTATTTCGTTCACAGAGAAGCTCCCCTGCATCATTTATGATATCACTACAGCATTCTTTATAATCTTTTAATATTGTTTTTACCCAGTTGCTTCCTCTTGATTTGCAGGTTGCCTCTAAGTCATTGTTGTTAATAGTAACATCCCGACAAGTCGCAAGGTAGGAGCCGGGAGGGGGAGTGTCAGAGCCACGGGAACAACTGAGGTGTCCTTCAACGTTATCAATTGGTTCTTTGCAGGAGGGGTAATCTTTGAGGATTGATTTTTGCCAAAATCCACACTGGGTTTTACAGGTAGCTGTGAGGATGTTTTCACCAACATTAATTTCCCGACAACTTTTTTGGTATGGGCCAGCTGGAGCTGTTTTAGCTCCCCGTACACAGGTGAGAAACCCATCCACCACATAAATTAAGCCAGCACAGGTCTGGAAATTGTTGAGTTCTGATTTGACCCAATTTTTCTTATAATTAATGCATGTGGCGTGAATTGTATTCCCTGTAATGAGAATGTTCCAGCATTCATCTTGATACGGCCCTTTAGGTGAACCGTAACTGTTTGAACTGAAAAGTGAAATGAAAAAGAGAACACAAAATAATCTGTGAGAATAATGACGCACGGTGCTCCTCCTTTCTTGTAAGCAGTTTGAAAAAATATTCTTCATCTATCCTGTTAGAGGTTTCCCTGGTCTACGGGATGACAAATTTTCAGATCCCATGCCAGTGAGCTGGCGACAGCTTCTGTGACAAGTTTCCCCACGATCTCCCCAAACAAAGTATGTTTACCGCTATATTGAATAGTTTTTGATCCATTGCCACAGCAAAGGGCAACGGCATCGGTTCCTGTACCTGTTGCAAGTTTATTGGAAACAGGGCTGAGAATACCTAAGTCATGCATGACTGCTACTTTAGCCTCTGTTGCTGTCATGATAGTTTCCACCATGGTATTATTCTGCATGTTCATGGAGCAGAGTATTATCATATTAATGGTACCTGCCGTATATTCTGAACTGGTGAGAAGGCGATATTCCGCATGATCACCTGCTCGTCTGGGGTTTGACAGGCCTGATGTAACCATGACATGGAGCTCGAAGTCATCCTGTTTGTATGTTGTCAGACGTAGGGATTTCATGGATGCGGCTGTCATCATGCCAACGATTGGCGGAGCCCAACCTGCGTCCTGGCAATATCTCTGGATTGTTTTGTGAGGGGCAAGGGTAGGTTTGGATACTTTGGGCACCTTGAGGTTCACAATGTGATTGGCATGGGTAAAACCACCATTTAAAATTGCCGAGCTCAGCACTGCCCATGGTTTGGAAAAAGACACTCGTATGTAGTTTTCCGTGTGGTCCATGTGGAATATGTCTGTTTGTGCCTTGAGCTGTGCAAAATTCAAAATATTAACCTGTACAACGGGAAAGATTAATCTCTGTATAAAATTAAGATGGGGACATCATAGTTGTTATTATCTCTCATTTTTGAAATCTTTCCTAATATATTCCATACTCCAGTTCGTGCAGGTTATTCTGGCACTGCTTCCTTGCTTGGAATTGTATTGGAAATGGTAATGAGTGGTATATGTAGATGTTTCGCATATGTTTTATGAAATCCTACTGAATTATTGGCTGTAAAAAGAAAAGGACTGGAGTGACTAGTATATTTTTGCTGTGTTATCTCCTATAATATTGTTGACAGGAGCATCATTGCCTCTTAAAAAGTATTACGTATTTTTAATTCGTAACACTTTTTTGAGTCTGATTGGCCTGCTGAGTCTTGAGCCAAACTTGTAGATATTTTTTAATTACTTATTCAAATGATTGCAAATGGGAGAGATGAGATGAAAAAGAAAATAACCTTAGCTGCTTTACTTGCTATGCTTTTAGTGATGAATAATCAGGCGTTTGGGCATTATGGTATGATTATTCCTTCTGATCAGATGGTTATGCAGGGAGAAGAAGCAAGGCTCCACATGGATCTGCTTTTCTGGCACCCCATGGAAGGTATTCCTATGCCCCTTGAAAAACCTGTCAAGTTTGCTGTTGTCTCTCAAGGCAAAACAACTGATTTGCTGGGAACCCTGGAGTCCACCAAAACAAAAGACAATCAGACCTGGTCTGCTGCTTATAAAGTAAAGCGTCCAGGCTTATATACTTTTTTCATGGAGCCCAAGCCGTACTGGGAACCGGCTGAAGATTCATATATCGTCCATTACACCAAAGTTGTAACCACTGCATATGGTAATGATGAAGGGTGGGATGAACCTATCGGGTTAAAAACTGAAATTACTCCTTTATCAAAACCGTTTGGTCTCTATACGGGTAATGTTTTTCAGGGAGTGGTCTTGATGAATGGAAAGCCTGTTCCATACTCTGAAGTTGAAATAGAGCTTTTTAATAAAGAAGAAAAGTTCCATGCACCAAACGATTACATGGTAACCCAGACCATTAAAGCTGATGGTAATGGAGTTTTCACCTATGCGGCTCCAGTAGCTGGCTGGTGGGGGTTTGCCGCCTTGAATACCTCAGATGAAAAGATGCAGCATGAAGGTGTGGACAAAGATGTTGAGCTTGGTGCAGTCCTCTGGGTTGAATTTGTTGATATGAAATAATACTTATAAAATCGTTGCTGTGTTTGTCCGCTTATTTCATTGCCAGAATGTTTCAATGTGACGGATTAATTTTTACCAGTACATAGATTATCCTTTATCTGTTATCAGATTTTTCTATGTTGAATGGTTCCAACTGGAGGAGTGTGTAAACTATAATTTACCTTGATAATAGGGACCCCTTGTGGCTATTATTAAAATTGGTGTGCTTGTTTGTGCAAGGAAATAGTTGCGGTGCAATGATTTGTAAGGAGCGCAGTGACAAGTTCACGATTGGTATTGGCTTGATTGTTTCTGTGATCAAATTATGGATAAAAATGATGAAAAATCAGACAATAAGTGACGACGGATCCAAGGTCGGTTCCGCCAAAGTAAGAGAAGTAATTGTCAGGCCGCTAACAGCCAGGCGTGAAACTGTGGCTTTGATCCTGATGATAGCAGTTATTATCGCTTTGATGGGTCTGCGTTTTAATTCTCTGGCTGTAGTTGATGCGAAAAAAACGCTCAAGTCCTATCAGCGAATAGATGGTATTCTCAAAAATCAGGCTCCAACGCTTTACAGATCACTTGTAAGTGTTGTTGGTGATATCCTTGATATCAGGGAAGAGCTTGGTCAGTGGCCTGAGGTTAAATCCCTGCAGGATGAAGCGCTACCCCCTTTTGCCAATGATTTTCTTCCAGCTGGGCTAAAAGGATATGTCTGGACTCAGTATAAGACAGGTGAGTCAGTGGATTATTATGGCGTGAACCAAAATGTCCTCAAACAAGAGAAGGCTGGAGTTGATCCTCTGGAGAATACCTTTGTCCTTCGTATCCTGGATCTCAAGGCTCAAACCCATCCCCATCCACATCAGGGTGATCATTCCAGTTCCAATTCCCGATTTATTTACCAAGTTTGGATGTACCCTGAAGTGCGTGACTATCCTGGGGAAAATCTTAAGGAAAAAGGTTGGAAATGGGTGGTCAATGCTAGTGACTCAAATTCTGGTGCTACTGGTGTTATTTCGGAGCAACCTGAAAAATAGCCAATATATATAGAGGCATATATGAAAATAATTCGATTTCTGTTTGTAATAACTCTTTCCGTGGTATTTGCGGCAAGTGTTGCAAGTGCCAACGAATGCACCCTGAAAATAGGTGTATCGCTTCATCCCTATTATTCCTGGGTCAGCAATATTGTAAAGGATACTGCTGAAATCGCTCCGCTTATTCCTCCAGAGTCAGACCCGCATACCTATCAGCCCATGCCCAAAGATCTTGCCAACCTGCAAAAGATTGATGTTCTCATCGTGAATGGTCAAGGGCATGATGGCTATGTTGAATCAATGCTTAAAGCAGTTGACCGCAAAGATTTGAAAGTGATCGACACAAGTGTTGGCTTGCCTCTTATTCCAACCTTTGGGCATGTTTATACCTCTGGCGGTCAGAGTGTCGAAAAGGTCTCCTATAATAGTCACACTTATATCTCCATTACTGGTGCTATTCAGCAGATTCAGATGATAGCGCGGGAGCTTGGAAAATTGTGCCCAGATAATGCCAGGCAGTATAAAAAGAATGCACGAGCCTATGCCAAAAAACTACGTCTGCATTTAGGACAGGCACTTGCTACAATCGATGAAGTTGATACCAATACGTTGGTCATTGCAACGGTACATGATGGTTATGCCTATTTGTTTCAGGAGCTTGGAATTGAGGTTTCGGCTGTGGTCCAGCCCCGTCATGGGATAGAGCCCAATGCACGTCAACTCCAGGACACAATTAAACGAATTAAACGGGCTAAAGCCAATATCCTTTTTACCGAAGTGGATTATGAAAAGAAGTATGTCGATATTATTTTCAAGGAAACAGGATGTCGCATATACAGTTTGTCGCATATTTCCAATGGCGAATACACAGCAGAAAAATTTGAAAAGGATATCAAAATGAATGTTGATGACATTCTTCAAGCCTTAACGCAACCCAATAGTTGAGAATATGACCCAAAACGATAACAATGCTACGGGAAAATCCAATTTGCTTGAAATACGGGATCTCGAGGTCACCTTGGGCGGTAATAAGATTCTGAGTCAGATCAATATGGATGTAAAGCATGGCCAGATTCATGCTATGATCGGACCAAATGGGGCAGGTAAAACAACTCTGATTAGAAGTATTATGGGAGGGATGCCCCATAAAGGGACAATTCGCTTTCTTTTTAGCGATAATGGTCGCATAGGGTATGTCCCACAGCTTTTAGAATTTGATCATTCTGTGCCAATTACTGTTTTTGACTTTATTTCTCTCATGCTTCAGCGATTTCCTCTTTTTTTGAGCAGAAGAAAAAATAAGCGGAAAAAGATTCTGGATGTCCTGGCAATGACCGAAAGTGAGCATCTTATTGATCGAATGATCGGTGGGCTTTCCGGAGGTGAATTTCGGAGAGTACTCCTTGCCCAGTCACTCGTTCCATCTCCAGAACTGCTTCTTCTTGATGAACCTGCAAGCAATGTGGATGAATATGGTGCACGAAAATTTGAAGAGTTGCTGGTACAGTTGAAAA
>CAMYOP010000102.1 GCA_947260045.1 uncultured Desulfobulbaceae bacterium | reverse complement strand
GATATTTCACCAAGTTCGTCGCGAGAAGCTGGAAAGGATAGCGGATACGAGGCTCGAAAGAAAAATATTCGCAGGCATACTGTCAGTATGTCGAGAAGGTTTTTCAAGCGAAACGAAGTAGACGCAATGCTTTCCGGCTTCATAGCAGATCTTGGCGAAATATCCGGGTTATAGGAGAAGAGTAAAAAACCATGTCCCTTCCCCTGACATTACAAGAAGCTCAAAAAGTTATCCTTGAAAACGTAACTGCAATCCAGTCCGAGCAGATCCCCCTAGCCAAATCCCTTGGCAGGATCCCACGAGAAAACCTTCTAAGCCTTTCTCCGAAGCCAGATTTTGATCAGTCAACTCGTGATGGTTTTGTCATTGGACCCTTGGAGCAAAAACAATTATCAGGGCCAGGTCTTTCCTTTCAGTTGTGTGGCGAAATAGCTGCAGGCTCCTGGACTAACAGAATGCTGGAACCTGGACAGGCCATGCGGATAACAACAGGAGCAATGATACCTTCTGGTGGAGTGAGGGTTGTACAGTTTGAAGATTGTCATGAAAGAGACGGTATACTTACAGTACCAACTCCTATCTTTATGGCTCGCGAACAATTTGTCAGGAGCAAGGGTAGCGATTTTCAGAAAAATGTAATCCTTGTTAAAAAGGGTAAAGTTATCAGTCCAGATGACTTTCTCTTGCTGACAGAAAATGGACATACAGATTTTGAAGTATTTGGAGTGCCCAAGGTTTCACTTCTTTGCACAGGAAGTGAGCTGGTCAGTCCTGGGGCAAATGTTATAAAGGGTAAGAAAGTATCTGGTAATAGTGTGTATTTATCTATGCTCCTTGAGGGTTTGGGAGCTCAGTGCAGCCGTTTGGCACTGGTTCCGGATGAGGAAACTATGATAACTCAGGCGTTGGAAGAAGAGCTTGACAGGAAACCAGCGATGATAATAACAACAGGTGGAATGGGGCCTGGTAAATATGACCTTGTCGAGAGAACTTTTCGCAAGCATGGTGGACAGATATTGTATTCCAAACTTATGCTTAGGCCTGGCAAGGCAACTCTGTTTGGTCTTTTGAAAGGGATACCTTTTTTTGCTTTGCCAGGACCCCCCCCGGCCGTAAAACTCTTGTTCCACGAATTAATTGTACCAGCTCTCAAAAAAATGATGGGTTACCAGAATTTTGAACTCCGCAGGGTAAAAGCACTTTTAAGCCATGAAATCAAGGTGCAGAAAAGTGATTTTATGTACCTCAAAGGTGCTGTCATTACTACAGATGAAGAGCGATTGGTCATACGGGTGGCTAAAAAAGAGGAATCTATTAACTCCATTCTTTACCTACCAGGCACAAAATACACTTATAAGTACGCAAGTGTTGTTTCTGCCCATCTTGTTACTCCATTATTTTAAATATTATTTTCCTCTCCCTTCCTGGTGATTGGGTGGTTGACATTTGGGGCAATAATAGGTGGCGCGGCCGCCAAGCCTAATTTTTATTATCTGTTCACCACAGCACATGCAGGCTTGGTCTGCTCGTTTATATATTTTAAGTTGCAATTGAAAGTATCCTGGTTTGCCACTTGATCCAAGAAAATCTGAAATAGTTGTTCCACCTGCCTTGATGGCATTTTTTAAAATTGCTCGACAGGCGCTGGTGAGCTTTTTCCACTGATTTTTGGATATACTGTTGGCAGGTGATGCAGGATGAATATTTGCGGCAAAGAGGGTTTCGTTTGCATAAATATTGCCAACACCTACTATGATTCTAGAGTTCATGAGAAAATTTTTAATTGGTACTGTTCTGCTCCGGGCAAGGGAGTGGAGCGTTTCTGCGTTGAAATGCTTTGAAAAAGGTTCAATACCCAAGGTGTTTTGTAGTTGTGTTTGGCACTTGCTAATCATGTCAGAGGGCCAGACAGCGACCATTCCAAATCTTCTGGTATCGTTTAGGCGAATCTCAAAACCAGAGTCCAGGGTGAGAAAGAGATGATCGTGCTTTTTTGTAACAGTTTCTGTTGGGAAGAGTCCCAAGGTGCCGCTCATGCCAAGGTGAATGAGCAGAGTAGAATGATTTGCCATTTGAAATAAAAGGTATTTACCTGCTCGTTCAATGGTGTCTATAGCTTGGCCACTGATGTGTTTTTGTAGGAGATCAAGCGGGACCGGGTTTCGTAATTGTTTGCCGGACCATTTTGTTTCGATAATTGTGCAGGCAGTCACATGGGTAAGCAGTCCAAGGCGAGTGACCTCTACCTCGGGTAGTTCAGGCATCTTGTGATTCTCCTGTGGTGTATGAGAGGTAATAGTTTTTGTTTTTGAGTGATATCACCTTGTAAAGGTGGCGTGTACTGTCACAGCTGCAGTACGATATTATATTTTGTTTTTTATCGATTTTTTGAATCGTGATGCCACTCAGGAAGGACGGTTGATGATGCAGGAGTCCTTTTTTAACGGCTTCTTTTACTGACCAGGCAAAGGTAAATTTTTCATTGCTTGTCTTTTTTGTATCAATACTGTTTAAAAGCGTTTCTTCACTGGTAGCCAAAAAACGGTCTTTGACGCGGACGACCTTATCAGTGATTACCTGAACATCAATGCCGCAGCTTATTGTTTTTGCCACCATGCCGACACAATAGCTTTCGCTATGCGAAATGGAAACAGACATTTGCTTTGTCGGGGCTCCTTGATTTTCCAGTATAAGTTCGGGTCTATCGTTGTCTCCAGGGAGGATGGAGTACGTTAAAAGAGCGCTTGGCATATCCTTGTTGCCTGGGTGTAAAAGCTGTGAGGCACTGATTTTTGCCGCAAGTCTTCCCCCGAGCCATTGTTGTTTTCTTTTCTCATAGGAAAATCGAGAGAAAATTTCCTGCTCCCTTTCCGTTAAAAAAAAGTGTGTGTGTTCTGATAGCTTTAGAAATAGTTGTGGGGTCACTGTTTGCATGTCAATCAGCGTAATGCAACAGGGTTGGTCTGTTGTAATACGCTGGTAGGGGACATGAAGGTCTGCGTCCTGAGAAATTAAAAAATAGCCTGTCTTGTGGGTTGGGTGGCCTGAAAATATTGAGTCTGGACAATTGTTTGTCATATGTATCTCAAGCAGTATAATGATGTTGTTTTAAAATTATTGATGCCTAATTCCCTAGCTAACTTTATAGGCTAAAGTGTTATTTGCCGAGCAGGTCATCAGGGCTGTTTCGCCAGCACAAAGCAGTATCTGCCAGCTTTGTTAAATTACACATTTCCTCCTCTAGTCGAAAAGAGTTTTTTTAAAGGAAGTTCTTTGCTCTCCAAACCTATTTTCCTCGGGGGGTTATCTCAATTATACCTCTGATCAAGGCGAAGCAGGAAGTCTTTCGGGAGGCCTCCAGCTGGTGCTTTTTTTATGATTACCAGGTTTTGGGATATAACCGTTTATACACTCTCTGCTTTATTTGTATTTTCAAGCTTTTTCTCTCTATTAAGCAGGCTTGGCAAGTAGAGAAGATCTGCAAGTAGGGCACAGACAAGCCCGAGGGCGCAGAGGAGTCCGAAAATTCTAATCGGCCGAAATGAGGAAAAACTCATGGAAGCAAAAACGACAATAAGGGTCAGGGTGGCAACAACTACAGGAGTGCCAATTGCAAACCAGGTACTCTTGAGTGCTTCCAGTCGTGTCATATATTGTCGCTGTTCACGGTAATTGTGAAGAAGATGAACAGTTCCGTCAACAGATATGCCAAGGGCGATACAGCCAACCATGGCTGATTGAACGTCAATTGGTATTTTGAGCAGATACATGACCCCATAGATGATGGCCAGTGGAAACGCATTTGGTAAAAAGGCAATAATTCCAAGTCTCCACGAACGAAGAAACATGAATAAGAGAGTACCCACCAGGGCAAATGCCGTAAGCAGACTTTTAACCAGGCCGAAAAACAAGAGATTATTGATTTGATTATAAATATAGACGGAACCGGTCACTTCACAATGTATATCTGGCCCCATATAAAGCTTACTTTTTTCTTTGACCAGTTCAATGAGTGTGGAAAATTCCTGGGCACTGATATTGCCGATGAGTACTGAAAAGCGTGCTCTGTCACGTTCTTCTGTAATATAGTCACTTATGACCATGTTATAGCCTGCAAGACGATAGAGAAAAAGAAGTTGGTCAGCAGCCTGGGTTGATGCTGGAACAGCTTCCTTGCCCTCACTCATGATATCTTGCAGGTAGCGGACAAAATGGGCAATGGAAATGGTTTTATTTACCATGGGGTTGGTTTCAAGCTCGCTGGCAAGATGTAACATACCCTCAAGGGATTCAGGCCCGATGAGCTTTCCTGGCTCACCTGTCATTTCAAGCTCAAGAGTGGACACACCTGAGAGATTTTCCTGAAAGAACTCATACCCCTTCAAGACCGCACCGTTTGGTTTCAGATTATCAAAAACAGTGATATCAACCTTGTTTCCAGGAAGCAGGAACAGGCAAAAAATAAGAAGTGCGGAAAAACAAATGTTAATTTTTCTGGTGTGCAGTTTTACAAATTCATGGGTTCTGAAAAGGATAGGATGAGTCCATGAAATAAAGCATTGTGTATTCTTTTTTATCTTCAAAACGCATGCCAGGGGGACGGTGAAGCCAAAAGCAACCACAAAAGAAAGCAACACTCCAAGCATTGAAAAAAAACCAAACTCTTTTACCTGGATTATGGGATTTAACATCAGAGAGCCAAAACCAACAGCAGTTGTCAGGCTGGCAAACAGGCATGGAAGAAATACCTGCTTCAGTATATCCTCCAAATTTTCTATTCCCCAGTTGCGCATGGCGGAGAGAATATGGACAGCGGCAGCCATTCCTGTAGACAGGATGATGGAAGGTAAAACAGTTGTCAGTATTGTCACAGGTTTGTCGCACCAGCCCATGATCCCAAGGTTTGCCATCCGAGTGAGCAGTACTGTGACAAGGCAGAGAAGTGTAAGCGGCAGGTCTCGCCAGAAATAGCTCAGAAATGCAGCAAGAATGAGAGATACTAAGGGTGTAAGTATAAGAAGATCGCGATAGATGGAACTGATCATTTCATCTTCAAGAAAGGCAGTCCCAGCAACGAACATTTTGATGTCACCAGTGCTTTCTTCTTCAAGGAGCTGAAGGAGACGCCCAGGGAAATCTAGTGACCAGAAGTCGGCTGGGAATAATTGGAGTACTGTAATGCTTCCATTGCCAGCAACGATGGTATCACTAAAGAGAGGGTGCTTGGAGAGGGTTTCAAGATTACTTTCAAGAGCTTTTTGAAAGGCGATTTTCCCTTCTTTTTTTGAAGGAATTTTTAGCGTAGGCAAGCCAATAATTTTTGATACTTCAGGGAGTGCAAGCAAGCGTGCAGAGAGGTTTTCAAGAAATTGTACCCCTTCTTTTTGAGTAAGTAGCTGAGATTGGATGCCAATAACAATTTTTTTGTCGTCAATGAAGTTTCGCTTGAACTCCTCCTGACGAATAATATCGGGGTGACTTGGGGGCAAAATTCTTTCAACCGAAGTGTCTATTTGCAGGCGAAAAAGACCTGTGCTTGCTCCTACAATAAAAAGCACGGTTATTACTATAGGAAAAAAGGGCTTTTTACTTAGGCTCCTGGTCAGTGACTTGTAAAACGAACTCATAGTTCTTCAGCTATGAGATTCATTACTTGCGGGTAGGTGTAGGTGAGCGTTTCGGGTGCAAAAATACGGGGAGGAATTACTGTCAGAGTATCTCCGGAAAGAACCTCTATATCTGTATGGGTATTTGTTTGATGCCCCACAATTGAAAAGGATTTAATTCGGTTGTTGCTGCCTATCTGCCAGAACTCTTTGGCCTCGATTGTTTTGATGAGCGTGTTGTTTTTATCAAATTGCTCTGTTTGTACAGAGAGCAGGCTTTCTTTACTTATTTTGGTCAGGCGTTTCCCTGTTTCCCAGGAAAGTCGTGATTCTACGAGATGACAGACTTCAGTTCCCCACCTGTCAGTGCCCAGCAATTGATGTTTGCCCTCCCAGGGATTAATAGCAATGAAATCACTCAAGGTCATGTCCGAATCACCTATCTTCATGTTCATGTCTTCGCCAGTCAATTCGAAATACTTTTCATAGGCAGGCATGTAGAGATACACTTGGGGAGTTTTTATTTTTTTAGGTAGAACAAGAAGCTTCATCCCTCTTGAGCCGACAGGCTCTCTGAAAAAAATCAAAAGTGAAAAGTTTCGATCTTTATTCATCTTGCCAAGAACACTCAAACGCATCTGGGATTTTTTTTGTTGGCTTGAGGTTGTTGCCAGAGAAAGCTCAACCTGAAAGTTATCGGCAGCATTCGCTGCAAAAGCCTGCTCCAGGATTTGCTCAACAGACTGGGCATGTGCCTGATGAACGGACAACAGCAGTAAGGCGGAGAGAGTTATTTGGAATATTTGAAGAATCATTTATCTATATATTTGTTTTGCTTATAGAAGCTGTCTGGAAAAAAGTAAAAACTAATATAATTGCAACTGACTATAAGCGACTGTTTTTTTTAGGGTATCCTGTAACGTATCAATAATTATTATCATGGCCTTATTCTGGTGTCAAATTCTATCTCTGGCCGCGTAAATATGCTTCTCTATTTATAACTTGTTATATAATATTATTATTTCAACAGCTTGTGTTGTAAATTGTGGCTGCAGAGAAATTAAATTCATTGCTCTGGTGTTGCTGGCTTCTTATGAGTATTATTATATCAACCAAGTGAAACAATAGACTTTATGATACCGCCCTGATACTTGTTGAAACAATGGCCCTATTTAATCGTCTTCTTGTAATTATAAATCAGAACAGCAGGTTTGGTCAGGCTGATATCAGATCGTACCTGCAGAGTCTGGAAAATGATGGCGTCCGCATACATTTTCACAGGATCAACAAACCAAAGGAGATACAGTCACTTATAGAGGGAAACGCACACCGGATTGATGCCGTGATTCTTGGTGGTGGCGATGGTACTATTAATTCAGCTTTGGAAGTACTTATAAAGCATCGATTGCCACTGGGTATTATTCCCCTGGGAAATGCCAATGATCTTGCTCGCACCCTTGGTATTGAAGAAGATATCACAACTGCTGTCTCCATCATTCAATCAGCTACTCTTCGCCAGATAGATCTTGGCTCTGTTAATCAAAAATACTTCATGAACACTGCCCATATTGGTCTCGGTGTACTGATGGCGCGAGATTTATCTCCTTCACAGAAGAGAATTTGGGGACTGTTGAGTTATCCCAAAAATTTGTATCATGCCTTTCGTCAAAATCGTTCATTTAGAGCCAGGGTGTCTATCAATGGTAGAAAAATTACAGGACGATTTATTCAAATATCTGTTAGTAATGGAAAATACTTTGGTGGAGGCAAGATAATCCGAGAGGATGCTGCCATTGACGACGGCTGGCTTGATGTTGTGCTTGTCAAGCCGCAGAGTTTCGCTAAAATGCTTACCCTGGTTCCGAAACTGTTTATGGGTTTTTCTGAAATTTCAAATGAAAAAATCATTGTCATGCGTTCCCATAAGGTAAGTGTAAGAACACGAAAACCAAGAACAATTGTTACCGATGGTGAGATCACCAGGAAAACTCCGGCCCGTTTTGATATTAATCCGAAAATACTGCAGGTCTTTGCACCAGCAAAGATCTAGGCCTGACAGGGAGAGAGTACAGTGTCTGATCATAATCCTATTTTTGCAGAAGAAAGGGAAGTTGCCCTCCATCATCTCGTGGCTGTTTTACAGGAAGCGGCAATGCGTTTTACCTATGTTGCTTCGCTCATAGAAGATAGTGAGCTCAGTGCGCAATTTTTAGAAATCAGCACTGAAAAACAACAGCAAACCGAGACAGTTATGACCCACATTCGCTCCATGGGATATCTTGTAAAAGAGATGGATCAGGAGAAAGAATTACTTGAAGAACTATTTATAAAGCTGAAAGCTTTAATCGCAAGTGATACTCGCAAAATTCTCCTGCAGGAGTTGCTGTACGAAGAAAATAGTACCAGAGAATCTTTGGAGCAGGCTCTAACCCATAAACTTCCAGATTCTTTTCGCATGTTTCTCCAAAAATGTCGTCAGGATCTCGGGCTTGAACTCAAACGACTGCTTGCAGAGCTTGGTCCCTGACAGGTGAGTAAATAATAAAAAGTTGTCTCCTTATAAATTTCATCTTTTTTCTGATATTTCAGTCAGTACTACTCAGATGATAAAAATCCGCATCCTGCTCGTAGTTATTACTCTTTAAGCCCGATATAAAACTTTTATCTCTCTATTTCCTCTTTCATTACAGCCAAAGATATGACAATCCAGGTTGAAATGATTATCATCTTGAAAAAGAGAAGCAGGAGACGTTTTCCCAGAATGAGGAGAATTACAATGAAAAAATGCAGCCTTGATCATTTTGTTGAAAGTTTAAATCCCTGGCTTGATGAGAAATATATTCGTAGTGTGACACTTGATAAGGAAGGACGTGTCACTTTTACCTTTATGGATAAGGTGAGTGATACCTACGAGATCACGGATTGTGATCGTAGTCGGGTAAAAAAGGTATGTGACGATCTTGCAGCAAGAGGTATTTCAGTCACTGAAATTTAGAACAGTTTTGTTCTTGTGGTAAACCGAAATACCTAAGCTCAGCTTGGGCTATAAACAAACCTTGTGAATAAAAAAAACGTAAGGGATCAGTATGCTTGAACAGGGGCTGGAAGCAAGTGGGCTTTCAAAATCATACTCCATTGACGCCAGAAAGATATTGGTGCTGGCAGAGGTTGACCTGCTTGTTAAGGCTGGTGATTTTGTCGTTATCGAAGGGAAAAGTGGTAGTGGCAAATCAACTCTTTTAAGCCTGCTGTCTGGGCTTGATAAACCTGATTCCGGCAAGGTTCTGCTTGCTGGCACCGATATTACCAACTTGAGTGAGGATGAACTTGCTCCGTTTCGCAATCAGACAATAGGCTACGTCTTTCAGGAAAAACAATTTTCCTCATCAGTTATCAGGCGGTGAAAAACAGCGAGTTGCCATCTGCCGGGCCTTGGTTAATAGTCCCAAAATTATCTTTGCCGATGAGCCCACAGGCAATCTTGATACTGGCAATGGTACAATTATTTTGGATCTTTTGCTGGAACTGCGCAAGGAGCAGCAGACCACCCTGGTCCTGGCAACTCATTCAAAGGAGATCAGTGAGATGGCAGATCAAGTTGTCGGCTTGATTGACGGCAGGGTCGAAACATCTACTGTTCAAAATCATTCCTAAATGATGCATTTTCGCTTTGTCTGCCGGCAAATTAGTATCTCTCGCAAACAGGCACTACTTTTTGTCTTCTGTGTTGCTCTGTCCATCTTGATTCTGACCTCTCTTGGCGGATTCAGCAGTTCAGTGCGTCGGTCCATGCTCAAAGACGCCAGGCAGCTCCACGCAGCAGACATCATTATCCATTCCCATCATCCTTTTTCCAATGCATTGATCGAAGAAATCAATACTTACAGGAAAAGAGGACTGGTAGAGAGTGCTCTGCTTCATGAGTTCTACAGCATGGTCAGTCATCATGAACAGGGGAAATCACTTCTGAGTGACCTCAAAATCGTCCAGCCGGGCTACCCTTATTATGGCAGGGTGGAACTGGCTTCTGGTCGTGAATTTCACCGAGTTTTAAGCCAGGGATCGATCATTGTTGAACAGGTGCTTCTCGATCGCTTACAGGCAGCAGTAGGAGATACACTGCAAATAGGCTCTACAGCTCTGACCATTGTTGATACGGTTTTGAGTGAACCTGATCGACCTGTTTCCTTTTTCTCTTTTGGCCCAAGGGTGTTTGTTGCTGACCTTGACCTTGAAAAACTTGATTTAATTAAAAAAGGGAGCAGGATTCACTATATTTACAAGCTCAAGGTGCAAAACGAAGAGCTTGTTGACCGGATTGCCTGGAAACTCTCAAGTGTGACACCTGGAACCAGAGAGCGTGTTAACACTTTTAGGAATGCGCAATCCGGCGTCAAACGGTTCTTTGAAAATTTTCTTTTTTTCCTCAATCTTATTGGCATATTCACGTTACTCCTGGCAGGCATTGGTATCCAGACAACATTGCAGGCTTTGCTGCGAGAAAACTATTACACCATCGCCATCATGAAATCCCTTGGTGCAAGCAGCCGTTTTGTTATCGCCAATTTCGCGGGCATGATCATGTTGTTGGGAATAGCAGGAACAATACTTGGGCTTGGTTTAAGCTATCTCCTGCAACTCTATTATCCAACTCTCTTTGCTGGGATTTTGCCGGCCAGTGTGACCCTGCATATCAGCTGGGATATTGTTTTTGAAGGTCTGGCCTTAGGAACTGTGGTTGTCGGTCTTTTTACCTTTCTGCCCCTCCAGAGCAGCAAAAACCTGAAGCCTGCCTTCATTTTCAGAAAAGAACTCCATGCTGCCGATAAAGGACTGGTTCATTACGGGGCAATTGGTATCATTATCTGTTTTTTTATTGGCCTGGTCATCTGGCAGATTGAAGATGTTAAAACCAGTCTCTATTTTGTGCTGGCACTGTGCGGCCTTATAAGTCTCAGTGCTGCCATTCTCAAGCTTTTGCTTGTTCTACTTAAAAAGAAATCAGTCCGCTCACTGGCAGTGCGCCAGGCGCTTCGAGGGCTTTATCGGCCAAATAATGCCACCTTAGCTGTTCTCATAACACTTTCTACTTCCCTGGCAGTGATTTTTTCCCTGTATTTTATTGAACGCAACCTGCGTGCTACCTTCATTCAGACCTATCCCGCCGAGCTGCCCAATGCCTATTTTCTTGATATCCAGCTGAACCAGAAAGAAGATTTTGGTAAAATTTTAGCTCAGAAAATAGAGTATTTTCCAATTATCAGGGGAAGACTCTCCACCATCAATGGAAAAAATATTAAACCTGAAAAAGAAGAAAAAAGAAGGGGAGATAAATTAACCCGTGAATTTAATCTGACCTACCGGGATAACTTACTTGATGATGAGCAGCTTATTCAAGGAAACAGCCTGTTTGGTGACAAGGCTTTGCCAGGAGGGCAGGTTCCTGTCTCTGTTCTTGATTCAGTGGCAGAGCTTGGTAATATCGGCCTTGGAGATCTCCTGGTGTTCAAGGTGCAGGGCATTCCCCTTGTTGCCAGGGTAAGCAGTTTGCGGACCCGAAAATCTTCAAGACCGCGTCCATTTTTTTACTTCGTTTTTCCCGGGGAAACCTTTACAGATGCTCCTCAAACGTTCTTTACAGCGGTGAAGATTGAACGATCTCAGCTGACAAAGGTACAAAACGAACTTGCAGTCAGCCTGCCAAATATAAGTGTTATAGACGTGGGCAAGACTGTTGAGGTTTTAGGCGGTATCATGCATAAATTATCAAGCATTATCAAGTTTTTCTCTTCATTTTCTATCCTGGCCGGCCTCCTGATTATCATCAGTTCAATTTTTGCCACCCGCCTGGCCAGAATTCGTGAAGCTGTTTACTTTAAAGTGCTGGGTGCAAAATCCTTTTTTGTCTTGCGCGTGTTCAGCTACGAAAATGTATTGCTTGGGTTTATCTGCGCCATGCTGGCACTTTGCGTATCTCATCTTGGCAGCTGGCTTGTCTGCCGACAGATCCTTGATATTTCTTATAAAATATTTTTTGGCAGTTCCGTTTTTCTGATGGCAGCCACTTTGCTGCTCGTCGTGAGCGTTGGTCTTTTTGCCTCATTTTCAATATTACAGCAAAAACCGATCGAGTATTTGCGGGACGCAGAACAGGAGTAAACAAGAATGATTGGTCCTTTGTTACAACGGATGATATTGATGCTACTTCTTTTTTTGTGTTCATTGCTTATCATCGCCTGTGACCAGCAGGAAAAAGTACAAATAAAAGAAGTAGTGGCAGCAGTCCCAGAGTATGAGGGGACAGTAATTGCTGTTGGCGATAGCCTGACTGCCGGACTTGGGGTGGAGGAAAATGAGGCCTATCCTGCCCTTCTTGAAAAAAAACTTCAGGAGAACGGCTATAATTGGCGGGTAATTAATGGTGGTATAAGCGGTGAGACCAGTAGTGGCACTCTTGCCAGGATCAAATGGATTTTAAAACAGCAACCAGATGTTGTTATCCTGGAAACAGGAGCAAATGACGGTCTTCGCGGCATCCCGACCTCTTTTGTCAGAGAAAATATCAGCAAAGCAATCCAGGCCCTGCAAGAGGGAAATGTAACCGTGGTCCTGGCTGGCATGCAGATGATTCAAAATTTAGGTGCAAACTATACCAAGGATTTTGCCGCAATTTACCCAGCCATTGCCACCGAACAGCAATGTATTTTCATCCCCTTCTTTCTCAAAAATATTGCTGGAGAACCCACCCGTAATCAAGATGACAGTATACATCCAAACAAACAGGGTCACAGCATCCTTGTAGAGACGGTTTACCCCTATGTTTTAGAGGCAGTCAGGGCGGTTAAATTGGGGAAAAATAGATAAAGGGCAGATTACAGATACACCAAAAAGTGGAGCAAATTTTCCAGCTCATGGTAGTTATCTAAAAAGAAATCTGCCCTTTACTTTGATATCTTTGATGTTGATATACTTAAAACGATACTAAATGGAACAACTCATGTCCTCACCACAACACATGGGAGATTTGATTTTGCCATGTCCATTTGGACATTTTGAAACTTGAACTTCTGTGCCATCGTCCAATTTTAAACTATCATTGACAAGTGGAGCATCACATGTAGCGCATGTCGCATTAACAGCCATACCGCATTTGGAACATTTGTATGTTGCCATTTCAAAATTCCTCCTTCAATGAAATTAATCATAAAAACCCATAACAGAAGAATAGTTTAGAGAAAAAATATTATCAATCTAATAATCGTTCTCTTGTAATTTGACGCCAGAGACAGGTCACACTTACTATAATTCTTCAAGCTGTTTCGGAGCATTATATAACTGTTGTTCTGCTGCTACCCATACTCAGGGAGAAGAAGAAATTGCAGCTTTTCACAAATTTTTAATATTGGTGATTTAATAAACAAACTTTTTTGGACACTCCCAATTAATGATGATATCCTGTTCTTTTTGTTTTGATGGTACAAAAAATATTAATGATGATATCCTGTTCTTTTTGTTTTGATGGTACAAAAAATAACCATGATGTGCAATTAAGTTCTATTATTTAAGCATTTTAAGGTCAGGTGAAGCGGTAGGTGTCAACATACTTTTCGCCTTATTGGATCATCTAGGCCGCTTTCTCCAGTTCAACATTGTGCGTTTGCTCATTCACTGGATTGAGCTTCACTATCGGCTCATGATTCCAGTTTCTGGTCTTACCAGACCAACGCTCAGGATGACGGTTTTTTGCTTCTTCATAAACAGATTTTCGTCTTTTCAGGATCATCACATCCTCACCAGTATGGCGTTGTACTGGTGTCACAAACTTCAACCCGCTATGACGATGAGAATGGTTATACCAGTCGGCGAATTGAGATACCCATTGCCGTGCCTCATCAAGGCTCTCAAACGGTTTTGATGGGTAAGTCGGCACATATTTCAGCGTCTTGAATAAAGACTCCGAGAATGGGTTATCATTACTTACTGAGGGTCGGCTGAACGAGGGTATAATGCCAAGCTTCTGCATTGTCGCCAGCATTGTTGCTCCTTTCATTGGACTCCCATTATCTGAATGCAAAACAACCTGATGATTCATTGACAAGGCTTCAGAAAAACGGGTTTTACGCAAAACATCGGCAGCCTGTTCCGATGACTCTTTCTCGTATACTTCCCAGCCAACAATTTTACGGCTATAAATATCCATGAACAGGTACAAGTAAAAGAATACCCCTTTCACGTTGCTGGCTAAATATGTGATGTCCCAGGACCAGATCTGATTGGGACCATCAGCAAGGTAAGGTTCTGGTCTTGCTGTTTTGTTTGGCTTCGCACTGCGTCCCCGATGATGCAATTGGTCAGCTTTACGTAAAATCCGATAAAAGCTGCTTTCTGATGCGATAAAAAACCCTCTATCCGCCAGTGTTGGAACAATCTGTTTGGGCGACTGACTCCTAAATTCTTTATTGTTACATATTGTTAGAATCACATCTCTTTCTTGTTCACTGAGTTTGTTTGCTGGTTCTTTTTTTACTGTATTTCGTCGGTCAATCAATCCGATTTTTCGCCAATGCTGTAATGTGCGGCTTGTAATGCCAACAACCTCACAAGCCTTTCTTTGACGTGCCCCTCCAATAATTGCTTTAGTTATTGAGTCAATAGCCATCTGTCGGTTCTCGGAAGAAATTAATCTTCCTCGTTTACCCCCCAGATGGCTTCGCACTTTTTTGATAATACCAATAGGGCTGCTGTTTCCGCCAGGGCCTTCTCTTTACGTT
>CAMYOP010000101.1 GCA_947260045.1 uncultured Desulfobulbaceae bacterium | reverse complement strand
CGCGCTCTTTAACACTGTATGTTTCTAAATCTGAGACCGTTAAACGGCCGTGGTATTCTCAAGACTCCCACTCCACTGATCCTGATATTTTGGTGGACAATCCTGTAGCGATTTCAACTCGCGTTGCACCATCCTTTTTGCGCGTTGGTCAGCTAGAGTTGTTTGCCCGCCGCGCTCGCAGCAATACTCATCCAAGAGTATTAGAAGACTTGCGCATGATTGTGTCGCATTTAATTGAGCGAGAATACAAAAGCGACATTAATCAAAACTTTGTATTTGCAGATCAATTGGTTGAGTTGGCTAAGCAATTTCGCCAGCGTCTTACTTCACTAGTGGCCAATTGGCAACGTATTGGTTACTGCCAGGGTAACTACAACAGTGACAATTGCGCTGCAGGTGGCTTTACCCTCGACTATGGACCTTTTGGATTCTGTGAAATTTTTGACCCTGAGTTTCAACCTTGGACTGGCGGCGGCGAACACTTTTCATTCTTCAATCAGCCAATCGCAGCGGAAGCGAATTACCATATGTTTTGGACAGCTGTGAGACCGTTACTCGCAGAAGATACTGAAGCTTTAGAACATTTCGACCAAGTGCACCATGGCTTTGCAGAAGAAATGCAAAAACAAATCCAAAAAATGTGGGCGGCCAAACTTGGCTTGACTGAATATAACCCGAAGCTATTAAAGATATTAATGCAGTTAATGACCACCACAGAAGTGGATTACACCATTTTCTTCCGTGAGCTATCCCATATACCAAAGGATGTTTCAGCATTTAAAAAGAGCTTCTACGTTAAAACTTCACAACAACTCGATGAGCAATGGCAAGCTTGGCTAAAAAGCTGGCGCGATCTCGTCATTAAAGACGGCAATCTGGCTGAGATATCAGAAAGTATGAAACAGACTAATCCAAAATACGCATGGCGTGAGTGGTTGATTGTCCCCGCCTACCAACAAGCCATGCAGGGTGACTACACCTTAGTCAGGGAGTTGCAAGAAGTACTTAGCTACCCATATGATGAACAATCACAAGAAGTAGAGGATAAATACTATCGTCTAAAACCTAGGGCGTTTTTTAACGTTGGTGGCGTGTCGCACTATAGCTGTTCATCTTGATTTTGAGTAACCTCAGGTGACGTTGATAGAGTTTCTTAAATCAATTTACTTCTTTTGGCTTCATGGTATTCTCCTTATATGATTTAACTGTCCGAAATTGGACAACCATAGGAGTTATACACTATTTTTGTTTTTTCCTGCCTCATAGCGGCTTCGTTCAACAAGACGCTTGAGTGCACGCGAAAAACTTTGACGACCTTACGGACAAGGCTTTTGGCGCGCCACTCAGATTTTCGTTAGAGGTGCCAATTCAGTAGAAATATGGTTGTCTTTTTAAAGGAGAAGAATCAAGCTGGAAGCTCTAAATAAATTCGGAGTTTTTTGGGTTGGGAGTAATCAATAAAGTTAGCATTTACCCACTTAAAGAAATTTGTTTGGTCTTTCCTCAAGATGGCCGTTTACAGTCTTCACAGCTTCGGCAAAATTCTTCTCGCAAAATTCTTGTCGGACCAAGCTATTAGCCTAATTTCTATGGACAAAAGGTCCAAAAAAGGCATTTAAAGTGCCACAGCTGCATACAGCGAACGTTTTCATAGACGTTCACTAACGAATGGCTCGAGCCAATAGGCACTATTTGCCGGGATATGTCTGGCACATTACACATAGGTGCCATAAAAGAGAATTTCTTCTAAAATTTTCAAAAGATAAGAAGCGATGGCTCTATTGGTTATTTGTGTGATAAGGGGTCAAGTCCCCTGTTGACTCATGCATGCTAATGTAGGGAATTTTGGGGACAGTTTACTTATTTTTTGAGCTGAGATTGCCAGATCAAATGTATCATCTTGTCTACAAATCCAATAGTTAAGGTTTCTCCTGTAAAAAAACCTTAGGTGACTGGTCCTCAAGGCTACTATTAGTTTAAATTTAGACTTGCTATTCCCTATGTGCCAAATTGGAACTCGTTTTCTACACTTAAGTATATGTACTCAATGCTTTGATGGGATCGAGCCGGGCAGCCTTGATTGCTGGAAATATGCCGAAGAACAATCCTGTGCCAATGGAAAAAAACAGAGGGAGAAAAATAGCTTTTGCAGTGATACTGACAGGCCAACCCGCAAGAGAGGCAATCAGTCCGGCTGTACCAATTCCGAAAAAAACTCCAAGAATACCTCCACTTATAGTAATAAGAAGCGCTTCAAATATGAATTGGCCTATTATATGAGTTTCGGTTGCGCCAACAGCAAGCCGTAAACCTATTTCGCGTGTTCTTTCAGAAACACCTGCGAGCATTATGTTCATGATGCCAATGCCACCTATAATAAGTGATAATGCTCCAACTGCGCCAAAAACCAGATTGAATACCCGTTGGATTTTCATTGATTTTGCAAGGAGTTCCAAAGGAACAATCATATGGAAATCCTCAACACTGTTATGTGATTTTTCAAGTATTCGATCTATTATTTGAGCTGCTGAACGTACATTGTCCTTTTTGTCAATTTCCACGATAATTTCTGAAAGTTCGCTTCTTGTATCAAGGAGATTTACTATATCCTCTTCTTCCAGGTCGACACTGTTAATTGGCAGAAAAATCATTTCATTGACATCCTGCATGGACAATTTGTTTGATTCTGTTGAAAAACTATTATGGTCCTTGAGGATGCCAACAATTTTCCATAATTTCTCACCAATACGAATTCTCCTGCCAACCTTTCCTGCACTCCCAATTTTTTTTGCTATCTCATTACCAAGTACACACACCAGGTTGCTTTGAATATTATCCTGATCATTGATAAACCGGCCAGTCATCGTTTTGAGCTGAAGTATTGAATTGTAGTTCCCTGTACAGGCAAGTATCTTCGGACTTACGCCAGAAACAGGTTCTGCCAGATTAAGGAGGATATCTCTTGAGCCTGTTATTTGCAGGGCAAATTTACAACCTTTGAGAATGCGGGTCATGTCTTTTAGCTGCAGACCATCTGAATGGAGTCCTGATAAGCGGGCTTGCTGATCGCGTGAGAGCGATACAGGTTTAATAAATATATTTGTTATTCCCATTCGGTCAATTTGACGCAAGGTTTCCTGCTTTGCACCTTCGCCAATGGCAATTATTGAAAGCACAGCCATCACGCCAAAAATAATGCCGAGCAGGCTCAGTACTGTTCGTAAACGATGAAGCAGGAGAGCAGCGATTGCCGTACGGACAGTGTCTGATAAATAGCTATGTTTATTGAAAAGTGCCATCTTGGAGAAACAAATTTCGCTCTGCATGGTGAGCAACGTCTTTATCGTGGGTCACCATAATTATAGTGCGACCGTTTGTATGAAGTTTCTGAAAAAGAGTAAGTATTTCCAAACTTGTTTTGGAATCGAGGTTTCCAGTTGGTTCATCTGCTAGAATTAGTTCAGGGTTAACTGCAAGAGCTCGAGCAATGGCTGCTCTTTGCATTTCACCGCCAGAAAGTTCCATTGGCTTGTGGTGGGTCCGACTGGAAAGACCTACCTGCTGCAAGGCTTCGAGTGCGCGTTCATGAGCTGTTTTTGCAGGAGTATTATTGTAGAGAAAGGGGAGCTTGACATTTTCTAGTACAGACATCGCCGGCAGCAGGTGAAACATTTGAAAGACAAAGCCAATTTGTTGAGCTCTAATTGATGCGAGTTCATTACTCGTAACAGAAAACACATCAGTTTCGCCAAGCCTGTAGGTTCCTTCACGGGGCTTTGTCAGACAACCAAGAATATGTAACAGGGTGGATTTTCCTGATCCAGAGGCACCCATTATCGAAATAAACTCTCCTGGAGCCACTTCCAAATTTAAAGAGTTTAAGACATTAATGGTGGTTACGCCCTGTGTATAAGTGTGGCGTAAATTTTTAACATCTACAAGCACCTTTACTCTCCTAAGATTGTTCAGGTTCAACAAGGGAAACAGTATCTCCCTTGTCAAGGCCTTCAACAATCTCTATGAAATCTTCATTTTGACGGCCAATTTTCACAGGTGCCTTGTGAAACGTCTTATTTTTATATTGGTAACAAAAAGAATGTTCACCATCATGAAATACTGCGGCAGAAGGTACAGATAATACCTGTTTCAGGTCAGCAGATAACACGATCACACGGGCTGTCATGCCAGGACGAAGTCGCTTGTCTCCACCGTTTAAGGTAAAGGTGACCTGGAAATATTTTTCCCCGCGCATCTGGTTTCCTCTTCTGGTGGCAAGGGCACCAATAAATGAGAGGTTTCCCTGGAACTCTTTTTCTGGGTAGGCCTCAACTAAGATAGATGCTTTCAGGCCAAGAGCCAGTTTATGCAGATCTACTTCTCGGACATCACCTTTTATGACCATTTGGGATATATCAGGCAGATACAGCAAGGGTTGGTTCATGATAACGGTGTCGCCCTCACGGGGCTTTCTCATTTGCCCGTCTCTGTAAGTTTCGTAATGGATAACAAGGCCAGGAAAAGGTGCAGAAATTATAGTTTTTTCAAGTTGCTTATGCGCCTGTTTCAAGGCTGTTTCTACGCTTCGTAATTTTCCTTTTACCTGCTGCAGTGTTGCATGTGCTTTAGCAATTTTGTGCACACTTGCCTGCTTTGTCTGTTGCAGTGACAGCTCAGAATTTTGCACTTTAGCGCGTGCGCTTTCGATCATGGAGGGGAGGACGTATTTTTCAAAACTCTCATAACGCCGTTTGGCTGCTATAAATTGGTCGTTATACTGTGCTACTTTCTCTTCTGCCTGGATAATTTCAGCTGGATTATCAAAACCCTTTTGTTTCAAGGCCTTCAGATCCGTTGCGTACGCTTTGAATTTTTTTAGCTCTCCGCCAGCTTTGTCCATATCATCGGTATACTGTGTAAGTTTAAGAGGGCCGTCTCCGTTAATAAGTCTTTCCAGGTCAAGTTTGGCCACCTTTAAAGTATATTCAGCAGTTGTGATGATCTGTTTGGCCTCATTCTTCTCCCACTCTGTCAGTTGAAGAGCTGCTTCAACCGCAGCATTCAAGCTGTCAACTTGAGATTTTTGACGCTCGACCTCTTCTTCGAAAGGGGAGGGGTCAAGGCGGACAAGAATGTCTCCTTGGGCGACGTGTTCGCCATCTCCGATCAGGTAAATAATTTTCCCCTCATTTCCTTTGACCTGGGAAGAAATCATGTGAGATTTGGCGGCATGAATGACCCCAACGGTTTGAACAGAAATTTGAAAATCGCGGAGAATGGCCTGGGAAATACTATTTTTTTCACGGGAGACAACTTCAGGCTGGAAAAGGAAGAAGAACGCAACAAGAATACAGCAAGTAGGAATTGCGATTAGTAATAAGGGTCTCTTGTATTTTTTCATCTGGGCCGAGAGAGTGAGCAGTATTAATCTAGAGAGAAATTATTGAAGACTTACCAGTGTGCCAATTGCAGCACGCAGGCTGTAGCTATCTATAATGTATTGTATTTTTTCACTAAGATAGTTAATTTTTGCCTCTTGTACCTGGTTTTGTGATTCAATTAAATCGAAATTTCCTGCTTCGCCATATTTAAATTTAATGTGTGCCAATTCCTGTTTACCACTTGCCTGTTTGGCTTGTTCTTCTCGCAACCTAATTCGTTCAGAGGTTTTTTCCAAACTGTTTAAAATCGTCCGGACCTGTTGCGAGATATTTTCCATTGTTGTCTGGAAATTTAATTCTTCTCTTTGCACAGTAAGCCTGCTCAAAGCCCAGAGATTCTTTTCTGTTGTTCTGGAAAAATCAGTACTGCTTGTAAGGGACACTGACCAAATATCTTCACCAATTTTAAGACTCTCATCAAATCTTTCAGAGTTTCCAAAGCGATTGTATGCAGTAACAAGATTGAGTTCAGGCTGCAGGTTATGGTGAGCCAACCGTTCGCGACGCTTGGCTTCGGTGATGTCAGCATTTGCCTGTTGTATTTCAATACGGTTTTGTTTTGCTATTGTAAGGGATTCTTCAAGATTGACCTTAATCAATTCAACATCCATAGGCGCAGTTACTTGAATATTTTTCCCAAGTTCAAGGCCAATATGATTTTTTAGGTTATTTATACTGTCTTTTTCACTTTCTTTTGCATTACTGAGATCATCCTCAATGTTTTTGAGTTGGATTTCAGCGCGATAGATATCCATAACCGTTGCAATGCCTGCTTTTTCTTTTACCTTGGCAGAAACAAGATGATGCTTGAGAAGCTTGATCTGCTCTGTGTACAAATCTATAAGATTATATTCACGAATCACCTTGTAAACAGATGATATAGTGGTCAGCACACTGTTTATTTTTCTTGTGTGAAAGTTGCGACGAGAGGAGGCAAGTGCATATTCGCTGCTATAGATATTACTCATGGCAGAGTCTTGACCAAAACCTTTGAGTAATGGAATGTTGAGGGAAACGGAAACGCCTAAACCGTGATTTGAATCTGTTCCTTCATACTCTGGTGATAACTGAAAACCAATTCCCTGATGAAATTTTTTCGATATTCTCCCTCCAAGCTTCCAGTTTGCCTCTTCATTTGTATCGGCAGAAGAGTAACCGAGGCTCGAAAGAGGTGAGAATTTCAGATCAAATTCTGATTTAGATGTTTCAAGATTAAGGTTGTTGCCCTGGATAGATAAAGCAGACCCATGTAAATCTCTATTGTGGTGAAGAGTCCTCTGGATGGCTTCTTGTAAGGTGAGAACGGTTGGTGTTGATTCTTCAGGTCTATCTCCAGGAGCAGGCGAAGAGGTGCCAAATGCTGATAAGGGATAAAAAAACAGGAAGAAAAGCAGAATCTTAACGTAAGTTGCTTGATGTGTCTGATGAGAAAAGTTCATTTTAACAATGTGTTAAGGTGATAGGGTCTTATAGACTTGTGTGTTTTAAGCGGCCACTTCACATACATGCTGAATTTTATCGTAGCGTAAGAACAATATTTAGGGCAGCATATTTAAAAATAATAAAGATTTATTTGAGATGCAAATCTATATTTTTCCTTTTTACACATCCTAAATCCTTATGCTGTGTCAATTATATTGTTCATCTAAATAAAAGAAATATAAAACTATTTTCTGAAAAGGAATTCTCGTTGGACTTTAACGATTATCCTTGACAATCACCTGCTATTTGTAGTTAATTGAAAAGTTCTGCTAATCATATTGAATAATTGAGATTGAACATATGGAGGAATCGCATGTACGCTATTATTAGAACCGGAGGAAAGCAATATCAGGTTGCTGCCGGTGATACAGTGCGTGTAGAAAAGCTCGAAGGTGAAGTAGGGGATACTGTAGAACTAACCGATGTCTTGATGATCGTAAACGGTGGAGACGTTAAAGTCGGCCAGCCGGTTGTTGATGGAGCCAAAGTGGTTGCCAAGATAGTCGAGCAGGGCAAGGCTAAAAAGGTTATTGTCTTCAAGAAAAAAAGACGTAAAGGTTACAGAGTCACCAGAGGTCATCGACAACACTTTACTGCATTGACCATTGAAGAAATAACCGCATAAACGGTATAAAAAATAGAAGAGAATAGTTATGGCACATAAAAAAGCAGGCGGTAGCTCACGGAACGGTCGTGATAGTCAGGGGCAAAGACGAGGCGTTAAACGTTATGGCGGTCAGGCAGTAACAGCTGGAAGTATACTGGTTCGTCAGCTTGGCACCAAGATTCACCCAGGTGAAAATGTTGGCTGCGGAAGGGATTATACCCTCTTTGCCAAAGTTGATGGAGTGGTCAAATTTGAGTCCTTTGGCCAGAATCGCAAGCGAGTAAGCGTATATCCTGAATAATCAACTCTCCAGGTGGAGCAAGCACCAACCTGACATATTCTGACTGGATTGATTATATTTTTTGTGGACTCGACCTCAAGCATGCTTGATGGTCGAGTTTTTTTTTGTATAAAAGAAAATGCACCTTTTATTTGCAATCCTTAAGCTGTTAAAGGTTGATGTTTTTTCTTAGAAATGCATGTTAAACTACTAAAACTGTGTGGATTAAATGGCTTTTGTTGACGAGGCAAAGTTTTTCGTTAAAGCTGGTGATGGCGGTAATGGCTGTGTCAGCTTTCACCGGGAGAAGTTTGTCCCTCGTGGAGGTCCTAACGGCGGCGATGGCGGAAAAGGTGGAGATGTATATATCGTAGCGGACCCAAGCAAACGATCATTGATCGATTTTCGTTACCGTTCTCATTTCAAGGCTGAAAGAGGTAAAAACGGAATGGGAAAAGACATGCACGGTAAAGGGGGAAAAGATAGCTTTCTTTATGTACCTGTTGGTTCCATTATTAAAGATGCTGAGACAGACAGAGTGCTCATGGACTTATCAGACCCTGAGAGCCGCTTTATTGTAGCTAAAGGTGGAGGAGGGGGGCTGGGAAATGCTCGTTTTGCCACATCAACCAATAGAGCGCCAAGAAAATCGACCAATGGTGAGCCAGGGAAGGAACTTTGGCTCAAAATTGAATTGAAACTGCTTGCTGATATTGGCCTGATTGGTCTGCCTAATGCCGGTAAATCAACGTTACTCTCCAAGCTGTCTGCTGCAAATCCTAAAGTAGCACCGTATCCATTCACCACCCTTGAACCACAATTGGGGGTGTTGCAGTTTAAATACATGGATCCTTGCATTATTGCTGACATTCCAGGTCTCATTGAAGGCGCACATAAGGGCGTAGGACTTGGACACCGCTTTTTACGGCATGTTGAAAGGACAAAAATTTTATTACATATTCTTGATGCATCTACAGAAGGAGACCAACCATATACAGATTATTGTGTACTTATTGATGAACTACGTGCCTACAAGGCTGAACTTCTTGACCGTCAACGGGTCATTGTGCTTAATAAGCTTGATTTAATTTCCCAGGAACGTTTAGAAGAAATTAAAAGTTTGTTTGAGCAGGAAGATGTAAATGTCTATGGTATCTCTGCCCAAGAGGGTATGGGAATTGACTCTTTAAAGGATGCACTCGCCGATATACTCGATACCACAGCCCCAT
>CAMYOP010000100.1 GCA_947260045.1 uncultured Desulfobulbaceae bacterium | reverse complement strand
AGATCATTAACATCACATTCAAAGGCACCAGCCAGTGCGACCGCAATCTGGATCGCGCTATAGGCATCATTACACTGGCCAACGTCAAGTAGGCGAGGGATGCCGCCGATGTCTCCCAAGTCTTGATCAAAAAATCTGAACTTACCACAGGCAAGAGTCAAAACCATGCAGTCTTCCGGCACCTGCTCAACGAACTTGGTATAATAATCACGACCAGGTTTGGCACCATCACAACCGCCTACCAGGAAGAAATGGCGGATTGCTTTACTTTTGACAGCATCGATAACTTTATCAGCGACACCAAGAACTGCGTTCCTGGCAAAACCAACCATAACTGAGCCATTATCTGCCTCATCGGTAAAACCGTCCATGGCTAAAGCCTTATCGATAACAGCTGTGAAATCTTTTTCTTCCAAATGAGTTATTCCAGGCCAGCCGACAAGGCCAGTTGTGAATATACGGTCTTTATAATTGTCCTGGGGTTTTTGAATACAGTTGGTTGTAAAGAGGACTGGTCCTGGAAAATTCGGAAATTCTTTGTGCTGATTCTGCCACGCAGTTCCGAAATGACCAAAGAAATGGTCATGTTTTTTCAGTTCAGGATAACCATGGCAAGGGAGCATTTCGCCGTGGGTGTAAACGTCAATTCCTTTTCCTGCTGTCTGCTCGAGTAATATCTCCAGATCTCTCAGGTCATGTCCTGTGATAAGAATGGCTTTATTTGGTCTGTGACCAAGGGGAACGGAGGTTGGTACCGGGTGTCCATAGGTACTGGTATTTGCCTCATCCAGGATTTCCATGGTCCGCAGGTTGATTTCACCTGCTTTCATTGCAGCACCTACACAGTCATCGACAGTGAGTCCTTCTGCTTGCAGAGCGCACATAGCCTCATAGATAAATCCGGCAATGGCGTCGTCATGTTGGCCAAGTACCCAGGCGTGGTCAGCATAGGCTGCAATACCTTTCAATCCGTAAAGCAGGGTTTGCTTCAGTGAACGGATATTTTCATCTTCATCGAGATTTGGAATTAAATGTAAATCTGCACCTTGGGTTTCGAGTTCTTCTAGCGTACGTGCTGGTTGGAATGATGCAGAGGCATATGGAAAATCAGTATTTCCTCCGGCAGCTGCAACTTTTTGCTTCATGGCTTCACGAAGCTCAACAGTTTTATTAATGAGAACAATAAAACGTTCAGGATCAAAATCGACATTGGTCAGGGTGGAAAAGATAGCCTGTATGGCAAATCGATCCATATCCAGATCAACGATCCCGTTTTTTCGTCCTTCCGCTGCATAGAGCGAAAGGCCTTCAATTGCGAAAATAAGCGCATCCTGGAGAGCAGAGACCTCTTCCTTTTTGCCACAGACGCCGATTTTTTCGCACCCTGTTCCTTTTACTGTTTGCTCGCACTGGTTACAAAACATGCTAAGTCTCCTCTTGGTTATTTTTTTTATGTAGAGTTCAATGGGCTTGTTTATTATGTTTCCATAATAACTCCCCTTAAACTATTTCCCTTGACCTAGGTCAAAACCGGATTTTTTATTTACAAAATGGATAAGAAAACAATTATTGCCACTTCACTGCTCTTTAAAGGAATTACAGAAGAACAGGTTGAAAAGGTAGCTGCGATTGCGGTTGAAAAAAAGTATCCCCGTGGAGAAACGATCTTTTTTGAGGGTGACCTTGCCGATGGTTTTTATATGGTCAGTGCTGGAAAGGTAAAGATTTTTAAAATGTCTTTTGAAGGAAAAGAACAAATCCTTCATATCTTCGGTTCTGGAGAGCCTTTTGGTGAAGTTCCTGTCTTTCATGGGCAGCCTTTTCCCGCCACAGCGGAAACGTTGCAAAAGAGTACTCTGCTTTTTTTCCCACGCCAGCCATTTGTTGAACTGGTCACTGCTAATCCATCGCTTGCACTCAATATGCTGGCAATGTTGTCGCTTCGTCTCAGGCGTTTTGCTGCCCAGATAGAAAATTTGTCGCTGAAAGAAGTGCCGGGGCGTTTGGCATCATATTTAGTTTACCTCGCAGAAGAGCAGGGGTCAAATGAAGTTGTTGAACTTGATGTACCAAAAGGCCAATTGGCCAGCCTGCTTGGCACAATTCCTGAAACCCTGTCTCGCATTTTTGCAAAGATGAGCGATGAGGGCCTGATTCGAGTTGAAGGGAAAAAAATATTTTTATTGCAGTTTGAAGAGCTTTTATCCAGATAAATATATTGTTAGTAAAAATAGAAAAGGCAAACTCCATAAACAGCCCATGGAGTTTGCCTTTGTGTTTTAGAAGGGGCGTTTATTCTGCTGCTTTAAACTTCGCGGCGATATCCTCTCGCAGTTTTGACATTTCCGCTTTCATTTGTTCAAGCTCACCAAGGGTTGTTTTTTCATTCCACATGGCTTCATGGTAGTTGAATTTGAGGTCATGCATTTTTTTTCGTAACTCTTTTGTCTCCTGCATTATTTTACGGTGTTGGGCAGTATCTTCGCTACCGTGCATAAAACAGCCACCTCTCATTCCCATCATGCCCATATGGTTTTTACCCGCCATACCATGGTGACCACCACCCATCATCCCAGGACCATGCTGTTGTTGCATGCCATGATGTCCTCCACCGCCACCACCTCTAAACTCACACTGATGTTTTTTTGAATCGCCATGGTGACCTCCCCGGTTATGTCCCATGCCCTGGCCATAGCTTACTGAAGCAAAAGAAATTACAAAGAAAAGGGCAGCAAGAGATAGTAATTTATACATGATAACCTCCTTGAAACAAGTAACATTAACGGGATTTTTTTGTCTTTATTTGTATAATTTATGGACTATCCTGCGAAAGGCAAGGCTGGCTGTTAAAAATAAAGGCTAATTTCTGGCTAGATGGTTTTATGACGTACTGTTTCTATAGATTGGTAATAGCTATAACACTCTCTGCTTGATTGAAATATTGATACTTTGAAGAAAAGTTTATTTTATTTTCAGTTTAGACAAGATGATACGCGCTGGGTCTTCAATAACATATTGACCGTTTACAATGCTAACCTTGGGTAAGATGTGGGTGCGCTCAAAAATGTCATAGCCCTTTTTAAGATCTTTCCAAAAGGAAAACCAGGGTGATTCTATATATTTAGAAATATTATGCTGGGTCATTTCAAACGGAAAAATATGGATGTTTATATCTTTTTGTCCCTTGTCCATGGCCAGATGTGCCAGGGTATAAATTTCCTCCATGCGATGATCAGACATTGCAAAACAGCCCATGGACGTGCAACCTCCATGTACCATAATAGCACTGCCTGTACGATTTTTGGTTTGGTCATACTGGTTTGGGTAACCGATGTTAAAGGAGAGATAATTTTCACTCCAGGGATTCATCTGACCTGCGTTGACCGTATAAAAACCCTCTGGGCTCTGCCAGTCTCCTTCATATAATTTTGGACCGGGAAAGCCTGAATAGCTGCAAATGGAATAGTTTTTAAAGAGATGATATTTTTTGTCTTTTTTGACCCAAAGCTCTAGGTTTCTTTCAGACTTGAGGATCCTGATAAATATAGGGCTGCCAACTTTAAAACCCATTGCCTCAAGCTCAGGTTTCAGTCTTTTTGAAACTTTTTCAATAATCGTCGTCACTTTTGGGTTTTTTGGTAACCAGGCTTGAGCAGAACTGCACCAAACCCCGACAAGGAGTATGCAGAGAGTGAACAGGATTAATAGTGAGCTTATTGGCTTTGTATAAAAGTGCATATGATAGATCGACTCCTGCGGGGGCCATCAAATTCGCAGAAAAAAATATTCTGCCACTGTGAAAGTCCCAGTTTTTCTTCGATTATTGGTATTGTTTCAGACGGACCAACAAGTCCTGCTTTCAGGTGAGCATCTCCATTCCCATCCTGTTTATCATGGAGCCAGACTCCTTGGGGGATGAGTTTTCTCAGTAAATTAACAACATCGGTCTGAACGGAATCATCCCAGTTCTCCTGAATCATGAGAGCACTTGTGGCACCCTGGGCATAGAGTGCGACAAGGCCATTTTTGATACCACTTGTCTGGGTATATTGTTCCACCTGACGAGTGATGTCAATCAATGTTTCCCGACTGTCAGTGCTGATTTCTATTCTATGGCGCACGCTTTTTAACCATGGGTTTTGGCATAGGTAGAAGCAGCGCATTCGTTTTTGCCCAAGTCAAGGGTTTCCTGCTGTTCTTCTTCCACTTGTTCAAGGTTAGCATTGATCATTCTGATGGTAGCATATTCCTCTGGCTGTGGCCGCATGTTGTTTTTGATGAATGTAATGAAATCCTTTTTGGATGTAATTCCATAAATATCATTATTCCGCTCGATAATTGCAGCCAAATTCAGGGCAAAATGGAGATTTTTGTCTGCTTCTGTCCAGTTTATATAATGTCCGGGCAGAACCAGGAGGTTTTGGTCGAGATTTATTACTTTTTGCATGGTATCAAATAAAAGCAGTGCCCATTCCTCAGCTTTACCTCCAAGATCGGGTCGGCCGATAGAGTCTATAAACACTGTGTCGCCAGAGATGAGAAATTTCTTATCGACCACATAAGAAGTTGATCCTGGTGTATGGCCCGGAGTATACAGTACCTGGATTTCTGGTCCTGTCTTGGAAAAATTGATGATATCTTTGTCGTTAATTTTTTCGTACTTATTACGTGAGCCTTGAAAGTCATTTTTATTTGCGTAGAAGCGGGCACCTGTTTGCTCTGAAATAGCGCGACTTCCTGCTATATAGTCAGCCTGGAGATGGGTCTCCAGTGTTGCTGTGATTGTACAATTTTTCTCACTTGCAAATTGTAAATAAAAATCAACATTACGGGAAGGATCAAACAGCATCATTTCGTCATCGTTAACCAGGCCATAGCTGCAGGAAGCTTTACCTGGGCGTATGAATTGATAGAGCTGGAATGCTTCACCAGGGTTTATCAGGGTGGGAACCAGAAGATTTCCCCAGGTTCTGATACCTCCTGCGAGGTAGCCGACATCTGTGAATCCATGTTTAACCAGGATTTCACCAACATATTGTGCTGAACCCTCTTGAGCACAAACAATGCGTATGGGGTGGTTCCACGGAATTTTGGCGACACTTTCTTCTTCCAGTTCCATGAAATCGTAATAGGAAATATTCAGCATCTTGAAAGGGTAAGGACTTTCTACTTGAAATCGTTCGAAATCTTTATCGTTTCTAACGTCCAGAACGAGGATTTTTTTTTGAGATACCAGCCAACTGTATAGTTCTTTTGCTTTGTAACCGAAAAGGCCCATAGGTAATTTTCCTTTTACTTATGCGGTGTGAAATTTTTACCTGTTTATCATCACTCTTTATAATACCCAACAAAAGTTATCTGTGAATACAAAAAAAAGAAAATGTTACTACAAAACTTATCTACAGGATCCCTGCTATGAGTGACAATATGTTGTGTCCATGTGGCTCTGGAAAAAAAATGAATACTTGTTGTGGCATTTTTATAGAGGGTCACGAGCTTGCAAAAACTGCCCACGAATTAATGCGATCACGATATACTGCAAATGTTTTAAAGAATATTCCGTATCTCCTGGCAACCTGGCATCCAGACACGCGGCCTGACCATATAAACGAGAACGCAATACCCAAATGGTCAAAGCTACAAATTATTGATGTGGAGAAAGGTATGGATCAGGATGTAGAGGGAACAGTCGAGTTTGAAGCCACAGCTTTCTCGATGGAAAAGGTACATACATTGCGAGAAAACAGTCGCTTTGTCAAAGAAGAAGGGGCCTGGTTCTATAGGGATGGTGAGATTAAAGAAGCCCGTTCGGAAAATATAAGCAAAGAGGCAAACATAAATTTAAAAATAGGCAGAAATGATCCCTGTTATTGTGGAAGCGGTAAGAAATTTAAGAAATGCTGCCGCTAAGCAGTCATGATAAAATTTTTCATGGTAGCACTTCTTTATGAAACACTGATAGCTATTCCTGTAGATTTTATCCCCTTAATCATTTTATATAACAGCATCATCAAAACTGCTAAAAGGTATTTTTATTATAAAAAGAGGAGAAAATGAATGATTCGTGAATATTTTCGGACAAAAAAACTTTTTAATTTTATTGCCTTGTTCTTGATCCTGTTTCTTGGGGCATGTTCTTCCACCTATTATGGAGCGATGGAAAAGGTGGGAATTCATAAGAGAGATATTTTGGTAGATCGTGTGGAGAGCGCGAGAGATTCCCAGTCTGAAGCTCAGGAACAATTTAAGACAGCCCTGGAACAGTTTGAATCTGTTGTGAAACTACAGGAAACTGACTTGAAGAAGGCCTATGACAAGACAAATAAAGAGTATGAGCGAAGCGAGGAAGCTGCTCAGAAAGTATCTGCTCGGGTTAAAAAAGTGGAATCAGTAGCAGAAGCATTGTTTGAGGAATGGCAAGATGAGCTGGAACAATACCAGAATTCTGATTTACAAAGAGCGAGCAGGCGTCAATTAAGTGATACCAGACAACGCTACAAAACAATGCTTCGCTCCATGTTGAACGCTGAAAAAAGCATGGCGCCAGTGTTACGCATTTTTAAGGATAATGTGCTTTTTCTCAAGCATAATCTCAATGCGCAGGCAATTGGATCATTACGCTCAGAGTTTTCGGAACTGCAAAAGGAAATTACCCAGCTGATTTCTAAAATGAATGAAGCTATTGAATCATCGAATACGTTTATTGCAGAATTACAATAATGATTTTTACATCTTGCGATGGGCTGTTGAACTCATCGGAAGTTGTAAAAAGGATGTGGGATGGGCTTAAAGGCTGCCTTTACTCACCTAGGGGTCTTGTTGACTCCATAAACTCTTGGAGGAGTTGTTGTTGGTCAGGTGACATAGAGCCAAATTGGAGGCATCGGCGTCTTATATTATGTTTTTTATCGATTTCTTTCTGGTGAATAGGATAGTCGTTTGTTGTTTTGCAGAAGACACTGGGGATATGTAATTTGCGTGTCCCACACATGATATCAAGCTCAAGGAACTGATCCCTGACATTTGTCTCATTTTTTGAATAGGCGAAGGACAGTCCACCTCTCCCTATATCTATCAGTTGTCCAAATATCTCTCCATTATAGACAAGGGTGTTATAAGGCGGAAAAATCCGTTCATGTGCTCTTCTATTTTCATCATTTTGCGGAGTCATCATAAAAGACAGCCTGGACGGGTGGTATTCCTTTTCACTATACATGACATTTGCTAACATGATCTTATTCCTTTAAATTAGTTTGCCATAACAGTACATCATTGGTCAAGTATTCTATGGGTTGTATTGAAATCTCCTATTCTTTTTGTTCTGAAGTTTTTTTGTGTGTTTATGTATAATATCGAATAAACAAATCGATAGCAAATCCTGGTGCTGAATTTTTGGCACTATTTCCAGAGAAAATGGGAATAATCTGATGTCGAATTTGGCAAAAATATTCTGCTGCAACGAGTTCAGTAGGTTTATTTGGTTTATAGAGGAGCATAGATAAGTATTAAGGAATAATTCACGTTCTTGCTATCGAGTTTGC
Organism: uncultured Desulfobulbaceae bacterium; assembly: GCA_947260045.1. Taxonomy (GTDB): domain Bacteria; phylum Desulfobacterota; class Desulfobulbia; order Desulfobulbales; family Desulfobulbaceae; genus CAMYOP01. The sequence goes on along the minus strand of CAMYOP010000100.1, from coordinate 1,523 downwards.
ATTCATGGTAAAATTTATTATCCAGGTTATAGGGAGCCTTTTTTGAGTTGTTTTATAAAAACAAAAAGTTCCACCTGGACTCTATTTATAAAAATTAGCTGCCTGCCTCATTAGAGGAGACCTGTGCCGCGATAAATTCTGATCACTCCGCCTCTTTGGAGTGAATGTGTTATCTTCAACGTATATATTTTTTTATTACTTATATTATCATTGAATTAGAGGGAGGCAAATATGCGCTGGAAACAATTTTTTACGCCAGTTCAATCGATTGATTCGCTTCAGGGGAAGAAGTTAATTGATGAGCAATCAATGAAAGATTTAATAATTTTGGATGTACGTCAGGAAAAGGAATACAAGCTCGGTCACCTTCCTGGTGCAAAATTAATTCCCTTGCCCCAATTAGATGATCGTCTTGATGAGCTTGATCCTGTCAAAACGATATTGGTGTATTGAGCTGTTGGTGGGCGCAGCCGTGTAGCTGCCCAAATGCTTAGCGGAAAAGGATTCGAACATGTCTATAATCTCTCAGGAGGGATTAAAGCCTGGAAAGAAGAGGTGGCCTACGGAAATGAGGATCATGCTCTGGAATTATTTTCAGGCGATGAATCACCTGAAAAGGTATTGGCGGTTGCCTATTCTTTAGAGGAAGGTTTGAGAGAATTTTATCTTTCCATGACGCAGTCAGTCAAAAATGAAGAGGCGATAAAACTTTTTAAGATGTTAGCAGACATTGAGATTAAACATCAACAGCGGCTGCTGGATTTTCATAACACCCTCACGGATAAAAACGTATCCAGGCAGGAGTTTGAGAAAACAATCGTTGCTGATACGGTTGAAGGTGGGCTGACAACCTCCGAGTTTATGGCGCTCTACAAGCCTGACTGGAATTCAGTAACAGATGTTACAGGTCTTGCCATGTCAATTGAGGCTCAGGCTCTTGATCTGTATCAGCGTGCTTCGGAGCGAAGCACGGACAAGGCAAGCAGGGAATTTTTAGGCCAAATTGCGGCAGAAGAAAAAAATCATATGAAAATGCTTGGCGACTTCATTGATAATAATTGAACAGGAGTAGGCACGTGGCAAAAAAACTTGTTCTGGTTGGTGGCGGTCACGCCCATATGGTGACTCTGGAAAATATACACACCTTTATCAAGAAAGGACATGAGGTTATCGTTATTGGTCCTTCAGACTATCATTATTACTCTGGAATTGGTCCAGGTATGTTGGGTACCACCTATAGTCCTGATGATATCCGCTTTGCCACCAGAGATGTGGTTGAAAATCAGGGTGGAACCTTTATTCGAGAGTATGTAAGTCATATCGATCCCAAGGAGAAACTTGTTTATACAGAGTCTGGCACGGCTTTACCATATGATGTTTTATCTTTTAATGCAGGGAGTTATGTAGATAGGTCCTGTGTCAGCGAAGAGAGTGCTGATATTTTTTCTGTAAAGCCAATTGAGAAGTTAATACAGGCACAGGAGAGAATACTTGAATTAGCCTCCAAGGCGCCAATTACCATT
>CAMYOP010000099.1 GCA_947260045.1 uncultured Desulfobulbaceae bacterium | reverse complement strand
ATGGGGACCGCCCGTAGAGCAACCTATCACTACTAACCTGAACCCGCAGCTAGATCGGCCAATAGGCTCTATAATATTAGTCTTACCGTATTCCAGACTTCCTGTTGAAAAAGCCAGCTGCTTTATGGTTCCTATCTTTTTGAGAAGCTCAAGTCCATTACTTTTTTCGCCAACCAATGCAGGTACAGCCACAGCATCAAGAGCTCCTGCACCCATGGCTTCAAAAACCTTACTGGCATTGGATGAGACACTCGCCGTCACTATCAAAATCTGGCAAGGCTTGAGTTTCATAATACGCCGGGTAGCTTCAACACCGTCCATGACAGGCATAAACAAATCCATCAATACTAAATCCGGTGGACTTATCGCACACTGCTTAAGAGCATCTGCCCCATTTTGAGCGATCCAACACAATTGAAGAGATTTATCGAGTAAAATTGTTCGCCGCAGGGCTTCAACTGCCATGGGCGAATCATTTACAATGGCTACTTTCAACGATTAATACCTTTTAATCAAATTCTTCAGGTGACCCAATGAGATCCTCAACTGCCTGGACAAGGGTTTCATCTTGAAAACTACCTTTGGTGAGATAATAATCGGCCCCAGCCTCAAGACCTCGTTGTCGATCTTCTTCTCTATCTTTATACGACACAATAATCACAGGGATGGTCCTTAGGTTTTCTTCTTCCTTCACCAGGGTGACCAACTCTATCCCATCCATTCTGGGCATATCAATATCTGTGACGATCAAGTCATAGCTTTCATTTTTCAGATTATTCCAGGCATCCATTCCATCAACGGCCACATCAACCTCATACCCGCGTGTAAGCAGCATTTTTCTTTCAACTTCGCGAACAGTTATAGAATCATCAGCCACCAGAATACGTTTCAACCTTCTGCCAATATCACTCTCCTCAAAATTATCAATCCGTTTGAGTCGATTACCTGATATCAAATTATCGATTGAACGAACCATATCCTCAACATCAACGATCAATACAGGTGTACCATCTTCTAAAATTGCAGCAGCGCTGATATCCTGTAATTTTCCAAGGCGGCTATCCAGAGGCTGTACGACCAGATCACGAACACCGAGAAATTTATCCACAATCAATCCATAACTGTTATGGCGATCACTTATGATAAGAGCAAGCAATTCATTCCCAAATTCATCATGGTCATCACTTTGTCCAAGGACCTGCCGAGCCGAAACTAGGCCGATCCTTTCATTATTAAAAGTAATATAGGGACGCCCTTCCACCTCCTTTATCTGTTCTTTTGGCAAATGCAGCACATGATCGATTGCCACCAAAGGAAAAGCATAGGCTTCGCTGTTAATTTCAACCATAAGTGCACGCAAAACAGATAAGGTGATGGGCAACTGCATTTCAAAGGTGGTTCCTTGACCGGAAACAGTACTTGAGCGAACAATACCACGTACCTCATGTACTGTAGAATGTACCACATCAAGCCCTACCCCACGACCTGAGACACTGCTCACTTTCTCCCGTGTACTGAAACCAGGCAAAAAAAGAAATTCAAGAAGCTCATTTTCTTTCAACTCCCCTGCAATTTCTTCTGTTACCATCTGCTTCTCAACAATTTTGGCACGTAGTTTCTCCAGATCAATACCCTTCCCATCATCAATCACCAGGATGTTAAGCATTCCTGAGCTATGTCTTGCTTCAAGGGTAATTGTCGCCTGCCTGGATTTTCCCGCTTTTTCGCGATCCTCAGGCATTTCAATCCCATGATCCACGGAATTACGAATGAGATGATTTAACGGTGCCTCAATCTTTTCAAGGATGTCTCTATCGACCTTTGTTTCTTCTCCAACAATTTCAAGTTTTATATCTTTTCCAAGTTCACTGGCTAAATCACGTACCATTCTAGGAAACGGTTTAACGCCATCACCAAAAGGACGCATTCTATTAGCGATAACTTCATGATACAGACGATGAGAAATTTCAGTTGTACGACGGGCATGATCTTCAACTTCCATCAAGGAAGTATTAAACAAAGATCGGACAAGTTCAATCTTATCAGCAATATAAATAAAAGTGTTGTTTTGAAAAGATTCCAGACGTCCGTCAGAAAGTTGTTCCCGACCACGCTGGAGCATGCGGTACAAATCATCCTGAACATGTTTTAAACGTAACATTTTGAGAGAAAAATCTGGCATCCAGCGAGACTCTACCTGGACCTCTCCTGCAAGTCCCATTAATCGATTCAGCCCTTCGGCTGAGACCCGGACAGATCTATCCTGCACAGTATCTCTTTTTTTACCAGCCTTCTTATTTTTCACCTTGGGACGGGCTTTTGCTGTGGTGACCTTCTTTTTTAATGGGATTTCAACCGGACTGATCTTTGAAACAAGCTCTGTGTAGGAGTCAATTAAATCTTGAACGATACTGTGTTGGCTTTGATTCGTTTTCTCAAGGTCTGAGATAGGTGTAACAGCATAGGCCTGGAGAATATCAAGCCCTTTTTCCACGAGCTCAACATCCTTTTCCAAGAGTACGATGTTTCCTTTTCCTAATTCCTGAAAAACTACAGCCATTCCATCAACAAGAGAAACAACATCAGTTATTTCAACTATTTTAGCTGCCCCTTTTGAGGATTGAATAGCTTGAAGAAGCTTGTCTATCTTATGTTTTGGTGGTTTTACTTTGGCAAGACCTTTAAGCTCTGAACCCAAAACCAATATTTGACTCTGCAGTTCCTGCTGAAAAAGCTCAAACATTGGCACATTGGTGAGATCAGAAGTTTCCTGTGTCTTCTCTTGGACCTCTTCCACAGGTTCTACTTTTTGAGGTGGAGGTGAACCCTGAGTCTCACCATTTTCAACCAAAAGGAGCCCAAGAGCTTTTCTAATATCGTCAGCATCATTTTTATGGGCAAGGAGCCACTCTTCGATTTCCTGCTCAGCAATTCTGGAAAGATCAATGAGAAAATCAATACCACGGAAAAGTGTATCAACTCCATTCTTTGTTACAGTATATCTGCCTTCCTGGGCGGCAACAAAAACATCCTCCATCTCATGGGCAATGGTGACAATGGAATCCAGGCCGATTATGCGGGCAGCACCCTTTACAGAATGAGCTGCTCGCATAAGTCTTTCGAGTACCTCCATTGAATCAGGTTCCTGTTCAAGGCTGAGGAGACCGTCGGAAAGGACTGTACATTGATTTTCAGCCTCAAGCTGAAAAATGTCGAGCATTGACATACTCGACAAGTCAATTCCATCAATACTCATAAAAGACTCCTGGCCAATGACTTAAAGAGACCATCGACCTCAAGCAAGCCCACATCTATTTTATTTTCTTCCAAACAGATGATACCTTTGGTGAAGGCTGCCTTTGAACCCGATACGGTAACAGGTAATTGCTGGAGCATACCGGATGTGAATCTGATTATACCAAACACCTGGCTCACGGGAAAAACTATTCTCTGCCCCTTGTGTTGAGCAACAACAAGGCGCTCTGGGGATATATATTTCGAGTCTATTGTTACGTCATCTCCTCTTTCAATCCCGAGTAAGGCACCAATGGAGAAACACATTTCAAGTTTTCCCCGAATAGAGACAATACCTCGTAAGACTTTTCCACCACGATGCGGAATACTATGAATTATTCCCATATCAACTACTTCCTGAATCAAGCCAGCTGGAAGCGCGAGCCATTCACAACCAGCTCGAAAGATAAAGACTGACTGGCGCTTGCCTTTAACTTTCAGGATTTCCTTTGATATTATGGATGTCCATTCCTGCAGATATTCATCAGGTGCCTTTCTATCAAGTTGTTGACGACCAAAATCTACGTATATTTCACAATTTCGACAATGAATGACCCGGCTGAGTTCAGGACAACGATCCTGTTTTCCGCTCCAAACGCCTATTTCATTCCAGCAATCATGCATGGAACTCGCGTCATTAGCTTGTTTTTCATCCACAGCCAATTAATTATCTCCCTCTATCAATTTTCTAGCCCGTCGTTTATAATTTCTAGCGCCGACCAAATCGCCACTGCGTTCTGCCAGGAGTCCTATCAGAACAAGACTTTCATAATGCTGTGGGTCCAGGTAAAGTGCTTTTCGGAGCAAATCAATAGCTTCATCTGTTTTTTCCAGACTATTCTCGATCACACCCAAGAGAAAAAATGCTTCAGAAACCGGGCCATTTTCCTTGAGGTATTTTTTACAAATCTTGGCAGCTTTTTCTAAGTCATTTTTATCAGCCAGTTGTCGGGCGAGGGTGAGCTTATCAGTGACAGCTGACTTATCAGAAAGACCACTTTGTTTTACTTCTGTTGTTTTTCCATTCGCCTGGAGTATGCTTTTCTTTTCTTTGCTTTTATTTAATTTGGCACGGATCTTTTTTCGCTCTTTTAATGTGCTTTCTTCAACAGAGGAAAAAGTATTGTTTGCTTCCTTGATAAAGGCAAATGCCTTTTTATAATCCAGGGCTTTGAAATCAGAATTAATGAAGAGTGATGCCTCAGCATGACCAGTAAAAATAATTCCCCCCTGCTTGAGAATGAGTGAAAGTGATTTAATTGTTTTCTGCTGCTCTTTCTCATCAAAATAGATAAAAATATTTCGACAAAAAATAATATCATAAACGCCTAGAGACTTAACAAAAGCAGCGTTGAGGATATTTCCATTAACAAATTGAACCTTCTTTCGAACTCTTTCTATGATTCGAAATTTTTTACCCACGTCCTCAAAAAACATATCACGGTAATTAAGTTCCTTTCCACGAAAAGAATTTTTAGTGTATTTTCCTTTTTTTGCCTTTTCAAGTGCACGTAAACTAATATCCACAGCATCTATCTGAAACCTGTCATCCCCAACAGAATTTCGCATCAAAGTCATGACTACGGAGTATGGTTCTTCGCCTGTTGAGCAGGGAATGGATAAAACCCGTAAGCGACTCGTTTTATCCCAATTGTTCCTTATATATTCCATCATTGCTAAAAAAGGATAATGATCACGAAAAAACCACGTCTCTGGCACAACCACTTCTTCTACAAGCGCATGCAGGACGGAAGGACGGGCTTTTAGCTGTTGAATATAATCAGACAGATCAGTGAGCCCGAGTGACTTCATTCTTCCTTTGATGGCACGCTCAATAGAGGTTTTGCCGATTGTATCAACCTTTATACCAGTAGCGTTTTTAATCAGTTGGACAATGTCGCTGTTTATAGATTTGGAAAACATAGTTTCTCTAAAAAGACTACCTATCGTATTGATATTTCATCTGATTACACGCGCAATAAATCTTTCATAACGCTTTCTGGCAAAAATCTTTTTACATCAAACCACTGCATCATTTCGCTGCTATCTTCGCCTGTTCCATTGCCATCAAGCCCTACTCCAATCAAAACACCACCCGCATGAAAATCCTTCTTATCCACTTGAACTGTTTCAGTGACTTTTTCGGCAAGTAGGCCTACCAAGGTATGATCCCCCTCATCCTTTTCATATTTAATCATGATGATTCGGGTGGAAAGTCGCTCTTCGCATAAGGCATCACCACGAAACATACAGAGATCTATAACGGGAACGGCCTTTCCGTGGTAGTTCATGAGACCGACAACATAACTGGGTGTTCCTGGTATTTTTTTAGCACGAACTCTGGGGATGATCTCTACAACCAACTCCGCTGCCATGGCATAGCGCCCATCCCCTGCTTCAAAAATCAATAACAACATATTTTTTTTCAATCAATTGACCCTGAAACTGGAGATCGCTTCCTGCAAACCCTGAGCTGCCTTTTGCAGTTGTAGAATAGTTGAGCTCATTTGAGCTATTGATTCAGCACCTTGCTGTGCTGCTTCATTCAGCTGACTGGTGGCATCGCTTATCTGCCTGGCTCCAAGAGACTGCGCCTCAATCCCTTCACTAATTGTAGAAACCTGAGGGACAAGTACCTGAACATTTTCTATTACAAATTCCATGCGTTCACTGCCCTGCCTGATCTCTGAAACACTTGTTCTAACATCATCGGCAAACTTATCGATGCCCATCACAGATGCAGAAACAGCTGACTGTACGCCCTGGACCATCTGTTCAATATCATAGGTGGCAACGGCAGTCTGATCAGCAAGCCTTCTTATTTCTGTGGCAACTACAGCAAAACCAGTTCCATACTCTCCTGCTTTTTCGGCCTCTATTGCAGCATTAAGGGACAGTAAATTTGTTTGGTCGGCAACTTTGTTAATGGTCTTGACCACACCAGCAATATCACTAGCCTTCTCACTGAGTACAGACAATTTTGCAACAATAGCACCTGTTGCATCTTCCATTTTAACCATGGTGGAATCAATATCGCTTAAGCCTGCATGCCCCTCTTCCACAGCATGTACCGTGGTGGTTGTCAAAGAGTTGACCCGTTTCATTGTATCCATCAAATTTTCAGAGGTTGCAGCAATTTGACTTGTTGAGGCAGCAATCTCATTTGCAGTAGCAGCATGTTCATTTGCTGTGGCTTCCTGCTGCTTGGTCGATGCGGCAATTTCTGTGATTGAACTTGTAACCTGGATGCCTGCATTTTGAATCTGAGCAACCAGTTCAGAAAGATACCACTGCATACGGTTGAAGCCGTCTATTAAGGTACCAAACTCATCATTTGAGTCGTAATCAATTTTTTTGGTTAAATCGCCTTCAGTCATAACCTTTGTCGCAGCTATTATTTCAGCAAGCGGTGTTTCAATACTCCGCATAAGAAAAGATCCTGCAAAAATTCCGATAACAAAACCTGTAACCAAGGTTATGACAAAGGCCCATAAGGAGTATTTGTAACGTTTTTGAGCTGTTTCATACTCGACCCGGACCGCTGCGACCCGATCAAGGATCATTGTGTTAATGCGTAATTCATTATCATCTTGAAATGGCTCGAGCTTGGCTGCAAACAAAGTATCGAGTCTGTCCATATCTTCAGACTGAAGGGTTAAAACAAGTTCATCCACGAGCCTCTTTGCTTCCTGAGCCATGGAACCGCTGCTACCTGTATCTTTACCCTCCTCCAGTAAAGATTTATTATTTGCCTTAATGGAATCAAATTTTTGTTCAAGCGCAGCCTTAGCTTTCATTACTTTTGCCAGGGCATCCTTCCATGTGGTGTTTTCATACAGGAGAAGTTCTGCTGTTCCGACAACATTGAATTTAAACAGATCATTGACCTGACGGAGTTCTTCCATGGGCTGCACATGCTTCAAATAGACAGTAGAAAGAGACTGCTTCGTGCTTCTCATGCCTAAAATTCCGCCTGTGCCTGCGGCAGCCATCATAAACAGCAGAAAAAAAATGAAAGCCAGCAAACGCCACCTGACATTCAAACTTTTACTAATTCCGTTAGCCATATTTTCCCCTTCACAGTAGTTGTAACAGCAGGCTGATTTTTAAAATCATTTTGACGTTAAGGGATCATTTAATCTCATGAATCTTCCTGGTTTGGCTATCCCTTTTGGTTAAGCGTTCATTGCAGCAAAGCCTAAGATGAAGAACTCACAACAAATCAAGACAATTTTGAATGAACCATATTGATTATATAGCGGCTCAATCGATGATATCAAGGAAATAACTAACTATTTTGAGATGGTTAGCAAAAGCGGAAAAGGAGATATTTAACTTGTGAGTAAGAAGAGAGAGAAAAAAGGCTATTATTATTCAAACAGATTTTGGATCAGGAAAAAATCCCATTTGAAAATGATTGAGAATACCAAAAGCCCAAATCGATACATTCTGCCATTGAGGACAAACAGGGCTCTTTAGTCTTATTTTCTAGCAGCCAGTAAACAGTCTATTCATCCTTGTCTCCTGGTTCTTTTTGCGCTGCAGCTGCTTCCAGAAAGTCCTCTTTGGTCAACTGAAAGTCAGAACCATGTCCTTCATCCAGCTGCAAAACAATGGTCATGTTATTCTGCACCTTGGGGGTAAAACTAAAAATACCTTTTTCATCAGTCAATCCTTCCAGGATTTTTTTCCCCTGGGCATCCAGAACAAGGATTTTCCCTTTCTGCAGCTTTTTACCACCCATAAAAAAGGCTTCGACATGTACCTGATCATTTTCCACATAGCACCATAAAACAGCTGCATGGGCATATGCAGCTGTAGCTGTAGCTGCAGCCAGCAGTATCAGACCAATGCCAAATAAGAGTATTCCTTGTTTTCTCGTATGGTTTACAATGCGGCTTATTTGAGTCATACAATTCTCCAATTTTCGTTTTACTTGCAAATATTACGCATCACCCTGCTGTACACCGCCCCTGCCGAGAATGGGCCTGAGCAAGAGTGAGGCATAAAACAGAAGGCTGGATACCAAGACGATGACAGCTCCACTGGGAACAGGGAGCAAGCCAGATAGTAACAGACCAAGCATGGTACTGATGGTGGAAAAAAGTATACTCATCCAGACAAACTGACGTAGATTGCTAACTATGTTCTGCGCACCTGCTGCAGGGACAACAATCAAGACCAAAACAAGCAGAGCACCAATCAATTTCAAACTTGCAACGACCACAATGGTCATAAGAGTTACAAATACATATTCCAGAAACACTGGATTCAAACCACGGGCTTTTGCCAAAACAGGATTAAAACCGCCTAGCATTACCCGGTTGAAGTTGCAGGCAAATAGAATGGCAACAACAAAGGAGGCAATGGCCAGAGTTATGAGGTCCATATCGTTCAAAGTGATAAGGCTGCCAAATAAAATTGCCTCGACCTGATGAATATTAAACTGCTTGGTCACCACAATCATCATAATAATCCCAATGCCAAGCACCTGCGCCAAAACCACACCAATTATTGTATCGTTTGACAGTCGGGATCGATTTTTAACATAGGTCATCGTTAGAGCCACAATCAGGCAGAAGCCATACAATCCAGCATACGTCCCTTCAATTGCTTCACCAAACAGGAGACCGATGGCGACTCCAGACATGGCAGCATTACCGATGGTTTGTGTAAAGAAAGAGAGCTTTTTAGTATCAACAACGGTCCCCATTGCACCAATGAGAGGACCAATAATGAAAGCAGCCAGCATACCGCTATTCTTAAAGGTGTGTTCATAAATTGAGGTAAGATACCCAGCCTGCGCCCATCCGC
>CAMYOP010000098.1 GCA_947260045.1 uncultured Desulfobulbaceae bacterium | reverse complement strand
GCCCCAACGTGCAGAATTGAGATGTCCGGCAGAACTGGTCTGGATTAAATCACGGATATAATCACGGATACCATTCATAAAATCGTCAGAATCCAGTTGGCTGCGCTCAATTTTTTTCAGTTTTTCCTCCCATTCCCCTGTCATTTCTGGAGACTTCAGTAAAGGATCCTGGATGAGCGCAATCAGAATGCGCCCCATATCGGTGCAGAGAAGCTGTTTTTTTTGGCGGCGGATATAATTACGACGAAGGAGCGTTTCAATGATAGCTGCACGGGTTGCCGGTGTACCAATGCCGCGCTCTTTGAGGGCTTCACGCAGGGTATCGTCCGCAACAAATTTCCCCGCAGCCTCCATGGCTCCAAGCAAAGTGTTTTCGGTAAAATGACTGGGTGGTTTGGTTTTACCTTCACGCAAAGAAGGCTCATGTTCGCCTGTTTCACCTTTCTCAAAAAGTGGCAGAATCTGGCCACTTGCTGCCTCTTGATTATTTTTCGTTTTCGAAAAGAGAATGGTCCAGCCAGGGTCGACAACCTGCGTTCCTCGAGCCTGGAACTTTACCTTGTTGCTTATACCTCCAACGGTGGTGACGTTTTTTATGCAGACAGGATAGAAAGCCGCAATGAACTGAGTGGTAACCGCGTCATAGATGAGCTTTTCGCTTGCACCGAGCTTACGTGGTTTAACCCCTGTGGGAATGATGGCATGGTGATCAGTCACCTTTTTATCATCAATTATACGCTTGGTGAAGGGCAGTTTAGCCAGGTTGAGCGGCGCAATCTCTTCAGGACGAAGTGCTTTAAGCTGTTCCAGAATCTTGGGAATACGCGGTTTCATATCTTCACTGAGGTAGCGAGAATCAGTGCGCGGATAAGTGACAAGCTTTGCTTCGTATAGGTTCTGGGCTGCAGCAAGGGTATCTGAGGCTGAAAGTCCATGTAATTTGTTGATTTCACGCTGCAGGGTAGTCAGATCAAAAAGTTGAGGTGGCTGCTCTTTTTTCTTTTTCGCGGCAATTGCTGTTATTTCAAAGGGCTGCCCACTTATTGTCTCGAGCTTGGCCTGGGCCTTTTCCTGGTTTTCAAAACGTTTGCCCGTGTATTTGAATACGACCTCCCGATAACGGGTAGCAAGCTCCCAGAACGGTTGTGATCGGAATTGAAGGATGGTGTCATCGCGCTCAACAATCATTGCCAGCACAGGTGTCTGCACCCGGCCAATGCTCCAGAGTACACGGTCGGCTCCACCACCTATCCGGCCATGACGCACCGTGTAATAACGCGTGGAATTGAGACCGACAATCCAATCGGATTCACTGCGACAACGTGCAGCAGCATAGAGCGAATCGTAATCGTGGCCGTCTTTGAGATCTTTAAAGGCTTCCCCAATTGCATCAGGTGTCAGCGAACTCAGCCATAGACGACGAATCGGCTTATCCTCACACTTACTGTATGCAAGAATATAGCGAAAAATCAACTCTCCTTCCCGCCCGGCATCAGTTGCGCAGATGATTTCATCTGCCTTTTTACACAAGGTTTCAATTACTCGAAACTGGTCGTCCACACCTCGATTTTTAATCAGGGTGAGTTTAAATTCATCGGGAACAAAAGGTAGAGTCTCAAGTGACCAGCGCTTAAGTGCCGGATCATATTCACCAGGCTCCTGGAGTGTCACCAGATGGCCAAAGGCCCAGGTAATAGCACAGCCGCGACCCTCTATATAGCCATTCTTTTTAGATTTCATATTGAGTACTGCTGCAATATCTCGTGCAACAGAGGGCTTTTCTGCAATGATAACTTTCATCAAACGTTTTTCTCGCAAAACTTTAATTCCAATTATTCCTGGAATTATTAACCAGGAGAGATTTTCAGTCTATATTCCTTGGGAAAAATAGAGAAGAAGAAATACACTCTCTCCAAAACTCTCGCAAGTCACAGCTTGTTCAAAATGGAAATTTGAATACTTTCTATTTCCAGATACTCCCTTTCAGAATGCTAATAAGTCATTGCCACCAGCAAAGTCTTCGACTTTCAGCAAGGGAATGAGTTATATAAAAATATGTGATGACATTTCAAGCTCTGTTAACACCAGGACAGATTACATTTTTCCTAAGCTTAAGGGGACCGAATTTTTTTCGCGTAGTATCAGCGAAAATTATTCTGTCTCCCAAATAATAACGGAAAAATAAAATCAATCCCCTCCCGTTTAGTTTCCAACTGAGCTTTAGTGGTCATCACCTAAAAATATACCGACAGAAACAGACCACTTCTAAAAAACTTCAAGCTGGTTTGGGAAAAATTACCTATGAAGTCAAACCTGACACTTATCGGCATGCCAGGTGCCGGCAAAAGCACCATTGGTATAATCTTAGCCAAAATTTTATCTTCCGGCTTTCTTGATACCGATATCCTCATACAGATAAATCAGCAAAAATCTCTACAACAGATCCTTGATGAAAGCGATCATCTCAACTTAAGAAGGATTGAAGAAGAGGAAATTCTAAAAATCAATGTTGATAATCATGTGATTGCCACTGGCGGCAGCGCTGTATACAGCAAAAAGGCCATGCAACATCTGAGGGCCATCTCTACAATTATTTTTCTTGAAGTGGACTATGCTGAAATCACAAGGAGAATTCGTAATTTTGATTCACGTGGAATAGCCAGATCAAAAGACCAGACATTAAGAGACCTGTATAACGAACGACAAGTTCTTTATAACAAATATGGAGAACTGACCATTAACTGTAATGGTCTTGACCAGGAAGAAATTGCAGAACTGATCCGTTTAAATTTGAAGCTCTAGCGGATAAAACGCTAAGACGTGAATCGAAAAGTATGAAGATGGCTAAGCTAAAATTTTGATATACTAGAAGTGGTGTTATTTCGGGTGCGATGGCATACATCAGGTATGTCGAGTACGCGAAATGTTACCACGACGCCGTAGATCGGACTTTTCGCAACGCCATCAAAATTAAAAGAGGATACATGATGGGAAAAAACAAAAAGCACATCATTGTCACTGTTATTGGCAAAGATGATACTGGAATCGTGGCCAAAATTGCCACCGTTCTTGCCAGTAACAACATAAATATCATTGATATTAATCAAAAAATCCTTGGCGATGAAATCTTTGCCATGACTCTCCTGGCAGACAGAGTCAAATCCGAGCTTTCCCTGCCTGAAATCACTGCCGGACTCAAAGAGTCAATAAAAGGCATGTCTCTTGAGGTTACGGTTCAGGATTCAGAAGTTTTTCAATACATGCACAGGGTATAGGCATCACCATGAAATTTACCAATGAAGAGATCCTTGAAACGGTTGGGATGGTCGCCGAAGACAAATTAGACATCAGAACAGTGACCCTGGGTATCTCCCTGCTTGATTGTTCTGACCCTGATCCATCGGCCTGTGCTCAAAAAATTCGGGAAAAAATTCTGGCAAAAGGTGCCGACTTAAGCCAAAAAGCCGATTTCATTGCCGATGAATATGGGCTGCCCATTGTCAATAAACGAATAAGCCTCACGCCAATGTCTCAGGTGGTGCCGATTTTGTCGGTGGCTACACCGCCATGATTCAAAAGGGTGAAACCGCAATTGATACTGCCCTTATAGCAGCGATGCCAGAAGTGCTCTCCACGACCAAACGATTTTGCGCCTCGGTGATTCTCGCTTCCACCAAATCAGGAATTAATATGGATGGCTGCTACACCATGAGCCGTATCATGAAAGAAACTGCACAGCGTACAGCCGAAGATGATGGAATCGGTTGCGCCAAACTGGTTCTCTTTGCCAATCCCGTTGAAGATAATCCATTTATGGCAGGTGGATTTTACGGTGCTGGCGAATGCGAAAGCTCAATACTTGTTGGGGTAAGCGGCCCAGGGGCTGTACGCCGAGCCCTTGAAAAGCTTGGACCAGACGCTGACCTGGGAGAAGTGGCTGAGGCCATAAAAAAAAGTGCCTTTAAGATTACCCGCGCTGGCGAATTGGTGGGTAAAAAACTTGCCAAAAAACTTGGAGTTACCTTTTCCAACCTCGATCTCTCGCTTGCGCCCACGCCAGCAGAAGGTGATTCAGTTGGGCAAATATTAGAAACCATGGGCCTTGCCATGCCCGGGGCACCTGGTTCAACAGCTGCTCTTATGATGCTCAACGATGCTGTGAAAAAAGGCGGACTCTTTGCCTCTTCATCTGTGGGTGGTCTTTCCGGAGCGTTTATCCCAGTGAGTGAAGATGCATCCATGATCGAAGCCGCAAAAGTTGGGGCCATTACCCTTGAAAAACTCGAAGCAATGACAAGCATCTGCTCTGTGGGCCTGGACATGATCGCCATTCCCGGCGACACAAGTGCTGAAACCCTGGCAGCCATAATAGCCGATGAAATGGCGATCGGCTGTGCCAATAGTAAAACAACAGCCGTGCGGATAATCCCAGCACCTGGAAAAAAAGTTGGTGACTTTGTTCACTTTGGCGGCCTGCTGGGCAAAGCCCCCATAATGGCCGTCAGTAAGATTTCAGCAGACACCTTTGTCAAGCGGGGTGGGCGCATCCCAGCTCCTCTTCAATCATTGAAGAACTAGCCCTGATAATTTGGAGAATGTATATGACCAGCTCAAGCCGCATGCTTTTCCTGTTAAAACTTTTTATTGTATTTACCCTGACCTGCTTATTTCCCATAAACCATACTTTGGCCATAGGACCTGATTTTGACAAAATTAAGGAAACCATCAAAAAGAACCGCGCCGAAAATAAAAAAGCAATAAAGGGAAGCATAAAAGGCACCATCCACGAGCTCATCAGCAATATGCCCCAGGAGGTCCTAGACGCCCAAGGTACGGCCACAGTAAACATGCCAACAATTGCTGAAGCCATCCAGCTTGCTCAACAGGCGGCAAGTGAGGCATCCGGGCCTCTAATTGATCAGGACTTTCACCAAAAAGGTGCGATAATCAAAGTCCCCTCCCATTTTCCAAGTATCAGGCAAGCGATTGCTGCTGCTAAAAGTGGAGACACTGTTCTCGTGGCAGCTGGTATCTACTTTGAACAGATCGTCATGAAAGATGGAGTTAAACTGCTGTCTGATTCCAGTGAGAGGGGCAATGATCTAGTACCTGTTGAAAACGCCAGGATACGGCTGCCACGCCGAACCTTGCGCACCATAATTGACGGCTCCAAAACAACACCTTCCAAGCATGGCATGGTTGATTTCAATCCTGGTGTAAGCAATAAGACCATTATTGATGGTTTCACCATCCGCAACCTCCCCCACCAGAATCATCATATTCCCGGTCACGCCCATGGCTTAAATGTTCGCGGCGCAAGTCCTGTCATCATGAACTGTTACATAAAGGACATGGGCAGCACAGGCATAGGCAGCCATGTTGTCTATAATGATCAGCAGAGTCCTCTGAACACCAGGGATTTTCGCTCGGCCAACATAAAAAACCCTGCCTCAGCTGTTATCTACAACAACATCATAAGCGGCAGTCTGGGCCTGGGAATCGGCTGTAATCATTTCGCCAGTCCCACCATTTTAGGAAATGAGATTTTCGACAATAACGACAGCGAGCTTGGCACCAATCCTTCACCCGGTATGGGCAATACCCACGGTTCCCATGCTCTTATTATTGGTAACATTGTCCATGACAATCCCGGTGGCGGTATCCTGGCTGAAAGAGGAAAACCACAGGGACAACACCCTGTTGATCGCACAACCCATCCGACCATCATTAAAAATGTTGTTTATGATAACGGTCCAGACAGGCCGGGAATCGCTTCCTGGGGAGCTGGTTCCGTAAACCGGCCAGTGGTCATCCAGGGAAATTATGTTTATAACTCCGGAGTTACAGGGATCGCTCTTGCCGGTGGCGGGGCCGGAACAATCGAAGACAATATGGTCTCAAAACCAAACGAGCCAGGAATTGCCATAAATGATGCCACTGCTCTCAAACTCAATCGTAACCAGGTCACCAAGCTCAATGAAACACCTGGAATTATTATCATTGACGGGGCAGTCGTTCACCAGATGGTTGGCAACAGAGTTGATATGGAGGACGACGAAGATACAATACCGTATCTACTTGATGGAGAAAGCACTATAAAAACAATTAATTAACCTGCCAGCACCAACAAACATGATGCAGACTGACCAGGCATTCCAGGTCCTCATTGTAGAGGATGACGAAAACACAGCCTCTTTGGTGACCACCTACCTTGAAAGAGAGGGATTTACTACCCTGGTTGCCCATGACGGAGAAGACGGACTTGCCAAAGCACGGGAACATGAGCCTGATTTTGTTATTCTTGACCTGATGCTGCCTAAACTTGATGGCTGGGAAGTATGTCGGCAATTGCGACGTTTTTCCAATGTACCTATTTTGATGCTCACCGCCCGGGAAGAGGAGATGGACCGGGTAATGGGTCTGTCACTTGGGGCTGACGATTATGTGGTCAAACCCTTTAGTCCAAGAGAACTGATTGAACGGGTCAAAGCTATCATGCGGCGGGTACGCCCTGTTCAGGCCCAGGAATCAGCAGTTTTAAGACACGGCGACCTTTCTCTTGACCCAGAGAAACACCGTGTAAGTTTAAAAAATCAAACTATCAATCTGACTTCATCAGAATACAAGCTGCTCCTTACCCTGATGAAAAGCCCTGGCCGTGTCTTCTCCCGCGATGAGCTTCTTGATCATTTCTATGACCATGGAGAAATTGTCATCGACCGGGTCATCGATGTCCATATCGGTAAGATTCGCCAGAAAATCGAAGTTGACCCGTCTAAACCTCGATACATTATTACAGTTCGTGGATTCGGGTACCGATTTGCCGATGTAGATGAGGAGAGCAGCACATGAAACAGCGGCTGTTATGGAAACTCCTGTTGACCAATATTGTACCTGTTATCGCCATCATATTTGTCATAGTCTGGTTAGCAATTGACAAGCTTGCTGCCAGTTATTTCATGGAACTTATGAACAAGTATGAAGTCTCTCCCACGGCAATCCATCAGATGTTTCTGTCTGCCATTCATCATTACCTGATATGGGCCAGTTTAGCCGCATTGTTCCTGGCCTTTATCCTGAGCTACCTCCTGACCAGAAGAGTATTGCGGCCATTGCAGCAGATGACCAAGATTACCCAGGATGTAGCAGCGGGAAATTTTCAGGCTCGGGTTGATATTGTCTCTCAAGATGAAGTCGGTCAGCTTGGTATTGCCTTCAACAGTATGGCTGACAGCCTGGCCCAAGTTGAAAAACTGCGAAAATCCATGGTAGCAGACCTTGCCCACGAGTTGCGTACTCCCCTGACAAATTTACGAGGGTACCTGGAAGCCCTGACCGATGAAGTGGTACCACCCAGCCAGGAGACCTTTCAGATGCTGCAGCAAGAAATTCTTCGCCTGGTGCATCTGGTTGACAATCTTCAGCAACTGGCCAGGGCTGATGCTGCAAGGGCCTACCTGCATAAGGAATCTGTACTGCTGGTAGAGGCCGTAAACCAGATGCTGGAGCTGTATCGTCCAAATTTTAAGAAAAAAAATATACAGGTAGAGCTAACACTTGCAAGTAATGCGCAAAGCGTTACTGCTGATCGTGATAAACTCCTCCAGGCCATCCGGAACCTGATGGAAAATTCCTGGAAATATACTCCTGCCCACGGCCGGGTCTCTATTACCAGTGAAAAGACCAAAGATGGTACCAGGGTACTATTTTCAAATAATGGCAGTGCTATTTCCCAGGATGATTTGCCCTACATTTTTGAGCGATTTTTTCGAGCTGAGAAATCTCGCTCCCGCGATGCAGGCGGGGCAGGCATAGGACTATCCATTGTCAAAGAGTTGATTGAAGCCCATGGCGGCCAGGTTGGCGCTGACAGCACTGATGATGAAACCAGAATCTGGTTTACGCTTCCTGCCTGAAAGTGAGCTGCAAGACAAGTATCTTTACAAGATCTTTACATTCCCATTAATCAGCCTTTACATCCTCTTCTTATAGTAGTCTCAAAAGGAGTCGTAATCTGATGCGACAACGTTACTTAGTCCCAGGGAGGATTCTAATGGTAAAAGTATTTTTGATCCCAGTACTTCTTGTTTCCTTTTTAATATCAAGCATGCCTTTGTCAATGGCAGCAGAGCAAGGTGGGCAAAACGCCACCTTTGCGGTGCGCTGATATGATGTTGGTAAAGCTGCTCTGGAAGAGCGGCCTGGTATTCTCTCGGTGAAATCTGGATGGCATAAATTTCGTGAAGTAAATAGAGTTGCCTATGATCCATTGAAAGTTACAGTTCAACAGATGGAAGGGTGGCTCAAGGATGCAGGCACCTATGTGGAAACGGAAGCAAATGAGTAGTCATGAAACACCAATGCTCACCTGGAACAGGGTAATTTCTATTCTGAATTTTTCTCCATCCCGGGTGCGTATAACTCTCTAAAAATGAGGTTCTCTTATGAAAATTCTATGGCTCATTCCAATAGGACTGCTAGCGCTCCTACTCGTCAATAGGGTAATAGCTGCAAATGATACGGAAAGAGTTCGCCCTGCAATGGACACCATGGTGGAAACCAATATGGATTTGAAAAAAGCCATGTTTGCCGGAGGGTGTTTTTGGTGCATGGAAAAACCCTTTGAAGAACTAGAAGGTGTACAAGCCGTGATATCTGGTTATTCTGGCGGTACGACGACCAATCCCACCTATAAAAATTATATGGCTGGTGGTCACATAGAGGTTGTTGAAATTCTCTTTGATCCCCAAAAAACATCCTATGAAAAACTGCTGGAAATTTACTGGCGTCAGATAGATCCCACCGACCCCGATGGCCAGTTTGTCGACCGAGGCAAAGCATACAGCAGTGCTATATTTTACTTTGATGAGGAACAAAAACGTCTGGCTCAAAAATCGAAAACGGACTTGATCGAAAGCAGAATCTTTGACAAGCCCATTATTACTCCTATCAATCCTGCAGCTCCATTTTTCCCTGCAGAGGAATACCACCAGGATTATTACAAAAAAAACAGTCTGCGCTATAAATTCTACAGAAGAGGTTCAGGACGTGATACCTTTCTCAACAAGGTGTGGGGAGACCAAAAGGATGAGAAGAAAATGAATAGCTCAAGCCTGAAACAGAGACTTACGCCCATGCAGTATAAGGTCACCCAGAAAGATGGCACAGAGCCTCCCTTTAAAAACGAATATTGGGATAATAAAAGACCAGGCATCTATGTTGACATCGTTTCCGGTGAAGCACTTTTCAGCTCTCTGGATAAATTTGCCTCTGGTACAGGCTGGCCAAGTTTTTCCAAACCTCTGCTGGCAGAAAATATATCAGAGCATACTGACAGAAAGCTGTTTATGACCCGGACTGAAGTACGCAGTAAAAAGGCTGATTCACACTTAGGCCATGTATTCAGTGACGGACCAGCTCCAACTGGACTTCGTTACTGTATCAATTCTGCTGCTCTGCGCTTTATCCCGGCTGAAGATCTGGCCAAAGAAGGGTATGGTGACTTCACAACATTATTTGAGCGTTAGGATTTCACAGGCTATGAGTATTTTAGAATTGGAAAAAAGACGACTGAGGGGACAAATCCCTTGGATCTGATAATCGGCAATTTGCTCATTCCCATCGAACAGGATGGGAATGAGGCATATATGCTTGCTGCTAAACAAAAAATGAAAATTGGCGATGGAGATATTTCCATCGCCAAAATTTTGAGCAAGTCGCTGGATTTAAAAGATCAGAAACAATTTTATTACAACCTTACCCTGCTTGTCAGGACCGATGACAGCTATCAAAACAAACAAAACTTTGCCGAGTATTCAGAACCAACTCAGGCAAACAGGACATCAATACACCGTAAAGAGCGCCCGATAATAGTAGGCTTTGGCCCTGCAGGCATGTTTGCAGCTCTTGAACTTATTGCTCATGGCTTTAAGCCTCTTATATTTGAAAGAGGGAAAAAAATAGAAGAGCGGAGCGTCGATGTCCAGACATTTATCAAAAAGAGAGAACTCAACCCTGAATCTAATATCCAGTTTGGTGAAGGCGGTGCTGGCTCATACTCGGACGGCAAGCTGTTTTCCAGGAGAAATCATAATACAAGCTCTGTCAGTCGAGTGCTTGAAACCTTTATTCAATTTGGGGCCCCCGCAGAAATAGGATACATTGGCAAGCCCCATTTAGGCACAGACCTGTTGTGCAAAATTGTTCGGAATATCAGGCTCTATATTCTCGAGAGGGGCGGTGAAATATTTTACAGCTCAAAAATGACAGACATCCTGATCACAAAAGGAAAGGCTGCAGGTGTTGTCATTAATGGTAAGCGGGAATACCACTGTTCCAGTCTCTTTCTTGCTCTTGGTCATTCCGCCCGGGACACTGTGGAGATGATGCATCAAAAAGGTGTTGCTCTTGAGCAGAGACAAATTTCCGTTGGCGTTCGAATCGAACATCCCGTTGAAGCCATTAACGCCATGCGTTATGGAAAGAAGTATCAGAATTATAAAGGACTTGGAGCAGCAACCTATTCTCTGAATTATACCAATCGAAAAATAAAAAGAGGTGTCTATACGTTTTGCATGTGTCCTGGTGGTGAGGTTGTCAATGCCTCATCCGAACATGGCCTGTTGGTGGTAAACGGTATGAGTTACTCACGCAGGGCTTCACCATTTTCAAATGCTGCGCTGGTGGTAAGCTGTCATACTGGTGATTATGCTTCAAGCAGCCCACTTGCAGGAATGGGTTTTCAAAAAGAAATTGAACGAAAAGCTTTTCAAGCAGGTGGCGGAAACTGGGCCGTTCCTGCCCAGAACCTGATGCACTTTTTAGGAAAACAACATACAAACGATTTGCCCAAAAACTCCTATAAAATGGGGGCCGTTTCAGCTGACCTGAAAAACATCTTTCCAGACTTTATAGTTTCGGAGCTGCAAACCGCTTTTCAGGTATGGAAAGAAGAAGTCCCATTATTTGTTTCAAGTCAGGCAATAGTATTGGGTGCAGAAACCAGAACATCCTCCCCGGTACGGATTACACGGAACGATAAATATGAATCCATAAATATAAAAAATTTATATCCCATAGGCGAGGGCTCAGGGTATACAGGGGGGATAACCAGTTCGGCTGCTGATGCACTGCGAGCAGTTGATACATATCTCCTGCAAAAGTAAAGATCCGGAGTATATACGCCTCAATGGGACCAGTTTACTTTGCCATTGCCATTTGTCGGCCACCATACTGAATCACAAGCAAAAAATACTGCATGAACCGGTTGCAGATCTGGTAGTGGATATGAAAGCATTTATCCCCCCTAAAAATACTGAACAATGAAACACTCTGGCAAGGATGATTTAAGAGAAAATGGGAAGTCAAATTATAACAATAGCATTTGGTATATTATTCATTTGTATGGCCGTATTAATGCCTCCAGATGTTGTTACATTCACCGACAAGTTGTTGGTACTCCTCTTTGGTGCTGTAGTGACCTCTGCTGTTTTCATTGTTAACAGCAGCCCCTCAAATAAAATATATTTCCCTGATCTTCATTTTAAAAGCAAACTATCTCGTTGTTTCTATGGGAGTTTATCGGTATCTTTTTGCATCTCCGGCTTAATACTTTCTCTGACACTGCTTTTTATCAACACGGGTGAATCTATTAACTTTATATTCTCAATGTATTGGCTCTTCATGCTGCTAGGTGTAGCTGGGGTATGCTTCCCATTTGTTTGGAAAAAATTGAATTAAACCATCTTTGAAAAAATGGCAAGAAGCCTATACTTAAAAACTTAACCTAACTGTAACGGCTGTTGAACTTAGAGAAACCCTGAAGCAGAATTTTGAGGTTTTGTTTGAATTATTCAGTGGAAAAATATTGACTCATCTTGAAAAGATAGAATTGAGCAGTCCCCTGATTTCTTGCACCTTGTAGGTTACAGGACATAGTCGTTATAATCAGCAAGTCCAATTATAGATCCTTTAAATTCGTATTTTTTTCGAATTTCATCCCTGATTTCATTTTGGTATAGAGTGGAAGCTATTATTATTAAGTCTAATGATTGTATTGACTCGACTGTTGGTAGCTTGATGGGGATATTAAAATTTGAAAAGTAAAGGTTTTCTTTTTTTGGATCCTTATCAACAATTGTTTTAATTTTACCCAAACTGTTTTTCGCTATACTTCTCAAGCAGTTTTGCCCATGAGCACCTGCTCCCCAAATTCCAACATTGTGTGCCTTACTGAGTTTTGAATTAACTTTCCTTGCAAAGGCTTCTAATTTTTGAACTTCTTGGTCTGAATAAATCTCAGCGACATGGTTTTTTGAAATAGTTTTTGATTCTTTAAAGATTAATCCCATATGTTGTCCATTAAAAAGCTCAAAATAGCGGACAAGTTTAAATCCAAATTCAGATAATAAAACCTCAACTGTTTCCCGTTGGAAATAAATGAGATGATCATTAAAAAAATCACAATATCTTGAACAACTCATGATATTTTTAACATTAGGGATTTCGATATATATGACTCCACCAGGTTTAACTGATTTCACTACCTCGAAAATAAAATCTTTAGGTTTTTCCAAATGCTCCAACACCTGCCTGGATAATACCAGGTGGAACTTTTTAGAAATAAGTTTGATATGATAATAAGCCTTTATGTGTGTTCTGTTTTTAGCACACTCC
>CAMYOP010000097.1 GCA_947260045.1 uncultured Desulfobulbaceae bacterium | reverse complement strand
TTTTTAAAAATAGCTTTGAAGCACAACCGGATGGCGGTTTTATCGAAATAGTTTTGACCGAGGCAAGAAAATCTGCAGTGCTGAAAATTAGAAACAAAGTACTGGGAGTTGACAACTCAACGCTAGAGCAGATGTTCGAGCCTTATTACACAACTAAAACTCAAGGAACCGGGCTTGGCCTGTCTCTGAGTCGCCGTATTATAAGAGCCCATGGAGGGAATATCCAATTAGATGTTCCCGAAAAAGATGTATTCCAAGTAACAGTCACTCTGCCGCTTGAACCCGCAGTGTGCTGACCCACCTCTTGTACGTTATAGATTACTATTTTTGTGAAGGATAAAAAATCGTGAGTTTGAAGATACTTGTGGTTGATGATGAACAAATCCAAAGAGATATGCTCAAGGGGTTTTTGGAAAAACAGGGTTTTCGTGTTCTTACAGCGACTAATGGCCGTGAGGCGATTGAGCTCTTTAAAGATCTGCCTCTCCAGCTTGTTTTACTCGATCATAAAATGCCAGACATGACTGGTGATAACGTTCTGGCAAAAATGCTAGAAATTAATCCCCATGTCCGTGCTATCATGATTACCGCTTATGGTGCTGTTGATACCGCTGTCAAGGTGATGAAGCTTGGCGCGGTTGATTTCATGGAAAAACCAGTTAATTTGACAGATTTGCTCGAGCAGATTCAAACCATCGAGCATGATTTGATCGTTGAAGAAGAAGCCTTGGCAGTAACCGCAAGCCTGGAGCAGCAAAATCTTCCTGTTAATATCATCGGCAGCAGCACAGCTATGACCAGACTCCTGTCCATGGTACAGCGGATTGCGCCCTCTCCCTGGACCGTTCTGATCAGAGGAGAAACAGGGACAGGCAAAGAGCTCTTCGCCCACTTGATTCATCTCCTGAGTCCAAGGACTGGCGAACCCTTTATCGAAGTGAACTGTGCTGCCATACCAGAGAACCTGTTTGAATCAGAACTTTTCGGCCATGAGAAAGGAGCGTTTACCGGGGCAAATAATATGAGAAAGGGACGCTTTGAACTGGCGTCCGGAGGAAGCATCTTCCTTGATGAAGTGGGTGAGCTGCCACTTAATCTTCAAGCCAAGCTTTTAAGAACTCTTCAGGAAAAAAAGATCAGCAGAGTCGGTAGTGAAAAAGATATCTCTGTTGATGTTCGTCTGATTACCGCGACGAACCGTAATTTGAAAGATATGGCTGATAAGGGTACCTTCAGGGAAGATCTCTATTACAGGCTCCATGTGTTAGAACTTGAGCTAGCTCCTCTTCGGCTTCGCAAAAATGATATTAAAGAGCTGGCAGAATATTTTCTGGAAAAATTCAGTTTTCGCCCTATTAAATTCAGTACAGATGCAATGACTATGCTTGTAAAATATGAATTTCCCGGTAATGTCAGGGAGCTTGAGCATATCGTCCAGCGAACAGTTACCCTTGCCAGAGGTAGTGTGATACTGCCGAGCGATTTGCCCACGGAGGTACGCAGCCAGACGAGAGTAACAGGAACCCTTGACCAAAGGCTCAAAGCGCTTGAAAAAGAAATGATAAACCAGGCATTGGAAAAGCATGATGGTATCCAGACCAGAGCAGCAGAGGAGCTTGGAATCAGTGAAAGGGTTTTACGCTATAAAATGGGGAAGCTCAAATTGAAAGACTGACAGTATCTCTCGGCAACCTCCCCATTTGTTGAGTTTTACCGCTTCAAGTATATTCGTACATTTAAAGCTGGTAGAATTGTTTAATAGCTCAATATTTTAGTGTTTTCATGGAGCAGCTTGTCTGCTACAAGAGGTGGTTTTGCTATGGTTACTCCATCAATCAGGTCTGCGGTCGTTTTCCCTGCGTTTGGTAAGTATGGTGGGCAGACTTCTACGTTTACACCATTTTTAATCAGGTTTTTAAGAAGCATTTGAGGCGATTTATTATTTGGTTTTAGCAGTTTTTCTGGAGAATCCTTTACCACCAGTGCTCCCGCTTCCCCACAGAAAAGTACATCCACAACTGCTCCTTTTTTCGCAGACTGGGTTGCAAGTACCATTGACATCAACTGTGTCACCTTATCATCTGTAGTTACAACGACATAGAGGTTTTTGGTGTCTTCAGAAGCATAACCATATGTGGGCAGAATGAGTAAACAAACTAAAAGAAACTGTACAATTGATTTTCGCATTTTATGTTCTCCTTATAAAGAATTTTATTAACCGCTTAAATGATCGTGTGGAATCATTCTTTTGTCAATAAAAAATACTACTGATTCAATAAGCTCTATTTGCCAGGTTTTACGGAGGTGATAATATGCGCTCTTTCTCTTTTTTCTTGGTGATATTTATACAGATATTCTTGTTGTTTTCTCCTGCCAGAGCGGTGCTTGTTAGTAGTGTTGGTGCTTTGCAGACTGCTGTTAACAACGCTAATAGCGGTGGGGATAAAACCATACTCATTGCTGATGGTACGTACGATCTGACAGGGAGAGCTTTTTATATAACTGCAGATAATGTTACCGTACGCAGTGCCAGTGGAAATCGGGGAGCAGTTGTACTGGACAATCATTATGACATGGGTGGAACAACGAGTGGGATTTTTCGAATTGTTTCTTCAGGTGTGACTATTTCTGATATGACTCTGAAAAGGCCATATTATCACGCCATTCATATCAGTCCTGCTGGGAATAAAAATACTGGAAATATTCTCCTCAAAAATCTTCATATAATTGATCCTGGGGAACAGGCCATAAAAATTAACGCCAATAGCCGCGATAATGCCACCTATTCAGTGCGAAACTCTGTAATCAGGGACAGCTTGATTGAACTCACTAATAGTGGCCGAAGAAACCTGACCAATACATCCTATCCTTGTTACACAGGAGGAATAGATGGCCACTGGGCCTCAAATTGGACGGTTCAGGATAATACTGTCAAAGGTTTCTGGTGCAGTGATGGTTTATCTGAGCATGGGATCCATTTCTGGAATAATTCCTCGGATATTCTCGTACAGAGAAATGCTATTATTGACTGTGATCGTGGTATTGGCTTTGGTCTGGGCAGTGATGGCAACGTGAGAGGGATCATACGTAATAATATGATTTACCACGGACCAGATCATGGATTCAGTGATGTTGGCATAGGTATTGAATCCACATCAAATGCCAAGATTTATAATAATACTATTTTCCATGTTCATAACTACAGTGCCATAGAGTACCGATTTTCTTCCACTACAAATGTCCTCATCAAAAATAATCTGACAAATCGTCCAATTGCCAGAAGAGATGGTGCTTCAGGCACAGTGGCTAATAATATTACCAATGCTGGTGCAGCCTGGTTTGTGGATGCAGGGGCAGGGGATCTTCACCTGAAAGGTACGATATCAAGTGTCATTGATAAAGCTCAGAATATATCAGGCTTAATCGATGATCTTGACC
Organism: uncultured Desulfobulbaceae bacterium; assembly: GCA_947260045.1. Lineage (GTDB taxonomy): Bacteria > Desulfobacterota > Desulfobulbia > Desulfobulbales > Desulfobulbaceae > CAMYOP01. Next base: position 6,130 of record CAMYOP010000097.1, on the reverse strand, counting down.
AGGATAAAAGACCCCAGGGGCAAGGTTATGATATTGGTGCAGATGAAGCCACAGCTACTGAGAGCAAGGGTTTTCCATGGCTCCACCTGCTACTTAGAGAGTGAGGAGAAGAGGTTTTTGTATTTTTGAGCCAAGTAAACAACATATGCGGTTAGAACAGCTTGGGCCAAATTGTAAGTATAAAATTATCTGTCATCAATCCAGCGGCAATTGTAATATAGTATTTTTCTGAACTTCCATTCCTTCCACGTGGGCACCGATGTTTTCTTTTTCAATGACGGCATGCACGTGCCAGGACTCATCTGGATGGGTATAGACACCCTGTATATTTGCTGAATAGAAACCTAGGACTGTTGCCTCCTGATTGTTTCGCGTTTCTTTCAGTTGTTTATAAAACGGCTGTCCACTACCATGACCGCCAAACTCAGGGTTGATACCGTTGATGACGTGGATGGTCAGCTTGTCAAAAACACCTTCCAGGAGGAAAGGGAAGGGTTCGTTGACATTGATGCCCTGTTCTGAAGCCTTTGTGACAATAAAGGTGTACAGCTCAGGTGCTGTCAGCTGTTTGGGAATAATGATTTTATTCCATTTGTGAACCTGACTGACTGCCAGCAAAACTGCTTCCTCTGGCTCTGTAATCGTATTGATGGATTTGCCAATTCCATCATGGCCATAATCCAGCCAGACTTTATCGTTTATGACCGTAACTTCTCCGATACCGTCTTTGATGGCTCCTAATGCGAAGGAATTGGTAGCAGAGAGGGCATGCTGTAAAGATACGACTCCCCCGGTCTGGCGCTTATGCACCATCTTTTTAAAATGACCGTAATGTTGAATTGGAATATGGGCAGGAGAATCTGTTGGTTTAGGCTGGGCATTATGTTGCTCTGAAGCCTGATGCTGTTGAGCAAGCCCAAGGCTTGCAGAGAAAATGATACTAACTACTGTAAAATAAAATAAAGCTTTCATATACACCTCTCCCATGGATTTGTTTGCTGAAAATCTGTGGCAATCTTGAGTAAAGATGCCTCATTTTTAAAGAGGTGCATATGATCTGAATCATATCTTATGGCAGAAGTATAATTTTATTCTCCTTTCGTTCTATGATGTTGTCTTTTTGCAGTTTTGCCAGTTCACGGTAAAAAGTTTCATGGGCAAGCCCCAGGTCAGCTGCTATTTCCTTGAGCGGTACGATTAGGTGCAGTTCACGACTGTTTGGATTTGCGTATAGGTGGAAATATTCTAAGATCCTTTCCCTGGCAGATAGAATATTTCTTAGTTCCAGCTTGGTGCGCAAGGCACGGACTTGGGCTGAAAGCTGGAAAATATATTCTTCAGCAGTGTCTGAACTTATTCTGAGTGCATGGAGTACTTTTTCTTTGGGGTATATGTGAATGGATGTATCGGTCACCGCCATTGCATTGCAATGATACATTTCTGCAAATAAAGCGGCCTCGGCAAAGCTTTCTCCTTCTTTGGCAAGATGCATGGTCACCAGCCTTCCTTCAAATGTTGGTCGCACCAGGCGAATTTGTCCTTTTTCGATAGCAAAAATATTGCGAGCACTTTCACCTTGATGAAAGATAAACTCGCCAGCTTGCAGGTTTTTGGTCCTAATCGTTTCCTGCTCACCAAAAAGCATATCGAGCGTGTGAATGTTCATGATGCAGGCTACCTCTATTTTCTTTCAATATTTAGTATCCCCTGATTGTGATAAAGTAGCATATCCTGCAAGAAGAATCTTTCCTATCCTCACGTTTGGAGCTATCCTGGATAATAAAGATCAAGACAATCAAAGAGGATATCCATATGACAAAAATGTTTTTATGTATCGGATCTGTGTTTGGCTTACTGGGAGTTGTCGCGGCATCACTGAGTTCTCATGCCCTCCGGCCAGCGCTTGAGTCGCGTGGAAAGCTTGATAGCTATAATGTTGCCGCTGACTTTATGATATATCAAGGGCTGGCCTTGCTGGTCGTTGCCGTATTGATTCATCTTTTCCCCAAGGCACATTTTCACTGGGTTGCTTATAGTTTTGTGCTTGGGTCAATCTTGTTTCAGGGTACTGTTTTTCTGAAAAGTTTTGTCTCCATTTCGCCATTTGGTTTTATCACACCTCTTGGTGGTTTTGTCTTAATGGCAGGTTGGCTCCTGCTTGCTATTTTATCATTAAAAATTTAGAGCTGGATATCTCACTGTTATGGAGTACGGAATCACACGGGAAGAGGCTCTGAATCTTCTCAAGGAAAATATTGTCAACCCGAACCTGCTCAAGCATTGCCTGGCAACCGAAGCGGTAATGAAAAGTCTGGCAAAGCACTTTGATGAGGATGTAGCTCTCTGGGGACTGGCTGGGCTTTTGCATGATCTTGATGTCGAAAAAACACCTGATCTGTCAGTGCATACCAAATTAGCGGCTCAGATATTAGAGGAAAGGGCTGTGCATCCATCGATTATTGAAGCCGTGCGGATGCATAATGAGCAGGCCTGGGATAAAAAACGATCGGAAAAATTTCATCATGCCCTGGCAGCCGCAGAAACAATAACAGGACTGATAATAGCCACTGCTCTTGTTTATCCTGATAAAAACTTAAAATCAGTGAAAGTGAAGTCTGTGCGGAAGAGATTTAAGGATAAACATTTTGCGGCAGGAGCAAACAGGGAAATTATTCTTGAATGCGAGAAGGTCGGCCTTAAGCTCGCTGCCTTCTGCGAAATGGCTTTATCAGCGATGCAGGACATTGCAGATGAATTGCAGAAATCATGAGGATTTTATCAATGGTCCTCAATAAATACCCAAGCAATGGACAATATGAAGAACTCTGATACAGGTAATTTACTGCAAACTTTTAAGATTGATATGGCAGAGGCTGCAGCTTGCAAGCCAGGGCGACCACCTCTTGTGGCGAGTGTTCGGCTGGATCAGGACATAGGCAACGTGTTTCCCTATCTCAATGCGAAGCTCAAGGCAGTGGGCTATAATCGCCAGCAACCTGCCATGATTATCAGGCAGAATGGTCGCCAGATTGCCCTGGAGCCAAACCTTATCACCATCAGCGATCTTGCCAGTCAGGCTGAAGCTGAAACGATTATGAAATGGCTGAAGGATATTATCAATACTACATGGCAAAATCGGGTGGACATAACACCTGTTGAAAAAGTGTTTTCTCCTCCAGGAGTTATAAATATTCTTGCCCTTTTACCAAAAACAAACTGTCTCAAGTGCGGCATGGAGAGCTGCATGGCCTTCGCTGCTTCACTTTCCCAGGGTAAAACAGACATTCCGTCCTGTCTCGAATTATCAGAGGAACAAAGAAAGAAACTGGAAGAGTATCTTCAGGCTCATACTCTAGAGTAGAGGGCTTCAATTGGAAAGTTTGTTTATGGAAGTATCTTTTTAACAGCTTTCATTATGATTGTTGCGGCTTTGTCAATTTCCTCCTGGCTGGTCATGCGGCCAAGGCTTAAGCGCACAGTACCCTTTGCCCACTCCTCTGGTACCTTCATGGCTTTTAACACATGGGAAATTTTGACTGAATCACCATGGCAGGCTGCTCCTGCTGAGGCTGCAAGCTCATGATTGATAAAGTCCAATATGCGATTGGCCTCCAGCCCCTGGAAAGAAATATTGAGGGTATTGGGGAGTCTTTTTTCAGGATGACCGTTGAGCTTGATCCGTTCCCCAAGTTGCTCTTTCAATCTGTTATAGAGTTCATCGCGTAATGGCAGAATGGAATCTTTTGGATTTTGCTGCTCTCTAAGCGCTAGTTCACAGGCTTTGCCAAGCCCGACAATCTGAGTCACATTTTCTGTTCCTGCCCGAAATCCTCTTTCCTGTCCTGCCCCATGACAGAATTTATCAATCTTTACATCTCGTCTGATGTAGAGCGCTCCTATTCCTTTTGGGGCATATAGTTTATGGCCAGCTATGGAGAGGAGGTCTACACCAAGTAGGTCAATATCAATTGGTACTTTGCCAACGGATTGGGCCGCATCTGTATGGAAGAGAATTGCACGTCGCCTGGAAATCTCACCAATTGCTTCAATTGGCTGGAGAGTACCGACTTCATTATTGGAGTGCATAATGGAAATTAAAATGGTGTCTGGCCGAATTGCATCTTCAACATTTACTGGGTCGACCATTCCAAACTCGTCGACAGGCAGGTAAGTGGTTTCAAAACCAAAGGATTCAAGAGCCTTGCAAACTTCGGTGACAGCAGGGTGTTCTATGACGCTGGTAATGATATGCCTGCCTTTTTCCTGCTGGGCAAAGGCAGCACCTTTGATGGCGTGGTTGTTGGATTCGGTCCCGCCACTTGTAAAAATTATTTCATGTGGCTGACAGTGCAGGAGTTCGGCCACTTGTAACCTGGCTTTTTCAATACCCTCTTTGGGGTGCAGACCAAATGGATGGGAGCTGGAAGGATTGCCAAAATCATGCTGGAGAAAAGGAAGCATGGCTTCAACGACTTCAGAATCATGGGGCGTTGTGGCGTTATAGTCGAGGTAAATAGGTTTTGTCATCGCTGTGCTTGGGCTTGATTTTCAGTTTCAGAAAAGAGGAAGAACCTCGGTCTAAATGACCTGGCCTGAAGATACCCATTGCTATGGAATATTCAGGCCAGGTTGATCTATCCTAAACTGTCTGTAGTGACACGTAAACGCAGAAAAAACTATCCACCCATTTTTCAACGGGGAGTACCAAGTCAACCTCCAGTCATCAAATCGGTGGAGCAATGGTGACCAGGATGCGCATGTCAGTTTCAGCCCGTACTCCGTGGGGTTCACGAATTGCCGAAACTAAGATCTGGTCTTTTTGGGCAGGAATTTCTGCATCATCAGCACCAAGAAAAAAGCCGTTTCCCTCAAGGACGAGAATGGAGAGATCACCATCTATGTCGTGGGAGTGAACAGGAAAAGTATGACCCGCGCGCAGGTTGAAGTTAATTATTTTGAAATAGGGAGAGTCTTGAACCAGAAAAAACCGTTTCATGCCTTTTTCGGTGAATTCATTGGTTTCGTTGAGATCTAATGTTTTCATAGTTGCCTTCCTTTTTTTATTTAAGAGCAATTGATTTTCGATCTGTATCTTTTTATAGCATGAAAAAGGATCGTAAGTCTTTGACTTAAGCTAAAAGAGAACCCCGATCAGCAAAAAAGAATAAAATGAGCTGGAACTTTGTTCCCTGCAGATTATTATGATCCGTACTTTGAAAAGTCTCTTTATTTCATCCATCATTATTTTTTTAAATAGGAGCTGGATATGAATTTTGTTTTAAGCGTTTTACTTGTTGCTTTCCTTGTTGCTGGTTGCGGTCAGGAAGAAAAAGAAGCAGAGGTAATCAAGCAGGAAAAACCCACAACACCCCAGGAAAATATCAGTACTCCTGAAGAGAAGATTGCTGATATCGTCGACAAAAACAAGGATTTTGCCCAGAAAATGGCTGCTGCTGTACGTGAAAAAGGGAAAATCCTTGTGGAAAAAGCTGCCGAAACGACCGAGGTGGTAACCGAAAAGGTGCTGGAAACTGTAGATACAGCTAAAGAGTCCACAGATGAGATATCAGGAGTGGTCAAAGAAAGTGAAAAAGTATCCACCCAGTTTGAGGAAACAGTTGAAGTGGCCAGGGAAAAAGGAGAAGAATTAAAAAAAGTCGCTGGCCAGAAGGCTGGTGAGGTTGCAGTAATAGTAAAAGAAACCAGTGAACAGGCAGCGAAACAGATTGAGGCAGCAGGAGAGTCAATCTCATCATCAATTGAGCCAAAGGAAACTACTACCTCGCCTGATGCTGAAACCCAAAACTTGAGCGAATCAGAGGTGGCTCCACCAGAAATAATTACCCTGGAAAATAAAAAAGGAACTGTAACACTTCCCCATAAGATGCATGCAGAAAGCTATGACTGTCTCACCTGCCATACAGGTATGCCTCCAGGGCCCATTGGTTTGGATAAGAAAACTGCCCATAACCTTTGCAAAGGCTGTCATAAAAAGGAAGAAGCAGGGCCTGTTAAGTGTTCTGGATGCCATGTGAAAAAGTATCCACCCAGTTTGAGGAAACAGTTGAAGTGGCCAGGGAAAAAGGAGAAGAATTAAAAAAAGTCGCTGGCCAGAAGGCTGGTGAGGTTG
>CAMYOP010000096.1 GCA_947260045.1 uncultured Desulfobulbaceae bacterium | reverse complement strand
TCAGGGGCCGAACACGTTCATCTATTTCAATTGCTGTTTCATACAGCTGTTCAGGACGACGGATATCAAGAGCAAAAAGCTCAGGTCTGTTCTGGTAGCCAATCGTCAGGAGGTCGCCAAAACCTTTCGTTGTCACCAGGACACAGGGAAAACCAGTTCGCTCAAGCAGAGCATTGGTTGCAACTGTTGTTCCCATCCGGATCCATTGAATACTTTCTGTGGGGATAGAGTGGGGATTTACAGGTTCCTGGAAAATTGCTTCCAATATTCGACGTATACCTTCCCTGGGGGCATCAGGATAATTGGCTGGATCTTCTGAAAGCAGCTTCTCGGTATATATGGCTTGGCCATCAACAGCGTAAACATCAGTGAAGGTACCTCCACGATCAATGGCAATACAAATTTTCTTTTCTGTTTGTTTCATTGGCGGCAACGCTTGTTATTTTTTCCAGATATCAAGTGCTTTCCTGTACACCTCAGATCTTGATAGATCCAGATCCGACGCTACCCTTGATACAGCATCTTTTAGGGTGATATCTGCCTGTTCTTTGTACCATAATAAAAGGTTGCCCAAATCCTCAGGTTGTTCCTCTTTTGGTTTTTCCTGGCCGTGCAGAATAACAACAAATTCGCCTTTAATTTTTTGTTGCAGAGACTCGATAATGCTTGAAATGGAGCCACGATAACTTTGTTCATGGATTTTAGTCAGTTCTCTGAAGACAACGGCCTGACGGTCACCAAAAATGTCGAGGCAATCTCTAAGACATTGCCTGATGCGATGAGGTGATTCATAGAAAATAACAGGTACGTACAGGGAGGTCAGTGTCTTGAAAAATTTTCGGCGTTGGCCCTTTTTTGCTGGAGGGAACCCTGCAAAATAAAATTGTGATTCCCGAATTCCTGCTACAGAAAGGGCAGCAGTTAAAGCAGATGGGCCGGGGACAGGAATAACGGCAATATCTGCACTGGCAACAAGCTGCGTTAAAACCGCTCCTGGGTCCGAAATCCCTGGGGTGCCAGCATCTGATACCAGAGCAATGTTAAGGCCTTCTTGTAATTTTTTTATGAGTATTTCTGACTTATACAGTTCTTTTTCACGATAATAGCTGGTTACTTTCGTTTGTATCTGAAAGTGGTTCAGGAGTTTACGAGTATGCCGGGTATCCTCACAGGCTATGAGGTCAACCTCACCAAGGATACGGATTGCCCTGTAGGTGAGATCTTCCAGGTTGCCAATGGGAGTAGCAACGACAAAGAGGGTTCCTGGTGTACTAGGGTCATTCATGGAGTTCTCTTTGGGGTCACTGTTGAAGTTTTAAGATCGCTGAGATATTGAGGGCTAAGTCTTTTCTTGCATGCTTTTTGACAAGCACAATAATTATTCTATCTTTCAACTTTTGTATCTACTTTTTTTATTCTGTTGTAGAAAACCTGGCCCTTTGGGTCAGGTCAGAGTTCAACGGCTTTATCAGTTGAACAGAATCGGCTCATAAGTTACTAAAGTTATTGTTGTCCCGACAACTTATATAACAGGAGTAACAAATGAGCCGATCAATTTTTTCTCGACTTCTGAGGCTTCAACATTAAATACCCGCCTGATGAGAAATGCGGGTTAGGGGTAATCACATTATTTTTTGCTTTAAAAAAACGATTATAATACTGGCTCCCTATATTTACAGAAAAGGTCCAATACATTCCATTCCCTGTTATCTCATACCACCCTGATATTTCCCCCATCGATTGGCACCTGAGCGCCTGTGGTTTTTGTAAAAACAGGGCCAGCCATCATGCAGGCCATCTCGGCAACATCGTTTGAAGTAACTTCTCTTTTCAAGATGTTGTTAGCTTTGTATTCCTCTACCGTCAGGCCATAATGTTTGGCACGTTTTTCAAGAACGTCACGGGTCCAGATACCTGTGTCAAAAACTGAATTTGGGTGGATAATGTTAACGGTCACTCCAAAAGATCCAAGCTCAAGGGCTGCAACCCGTGCCAGCTGTGTTTGTCCGGATTTGGCGACTGAATAGGCAGCAGCTCCAGGGCCTGGTGCAATCACATTTTTTGAGGAAATCATGACAACAGAGGAGTCTATACCTCGTTTGAGATAGGGCGCGCAGGCAGTGAGCAGTCGTTGATGACTGGTAAGGTTGATGGCAATGGATTTATCCCATGTTTCTGATTTCATCTCTTCAATGGATTCGCTTGGGGGAAAGGTGCCAGCATTACTGATGAGGATATCCAGCCCGCCAAACTTACGAACAACGGCTTCTACGCTTTTTTGTACTTGTTCATCATCGGTAAGGTCACAAGCGATACCTATAATATCCTTGTCCTTAAAAGTGGTGGTAACACCAGGATTAATGTCCAAAGCAGCGACAACTGCTCCTTGTGCCTTCAATAATTTTACACAGGCCCTGCCAATCCCACTGGCTCCCCCTGTGACCAGAGCAATTTTGCCCTGGAGTGGAGGGGACGTGATGCTTTTACCAAGTTTAGCCTGTTCAAGTTCCCAATATTCCATCTGAAACAGGTCAGCTTCAGAGAGTACCTGCCAACGGTCAAGTTTCTCCGCAATCTGGATGGCTTCAATGGTGTGGTCTTTTATATCAGAAATAATGGAAGCCTCTTTCAAGGTGCGACCAAAACTGATAATCCCATGGTCTGGCCAGATGGCCCAGCAGGGAGATGGGTTAAGCTGCTGCAAAGTTCCGTCTGTGTTTCTGTTAAAATAATTATCATATTCTTTGCAAAATGCTGTCAGATCTTTTTGAGGGTCCTTCTGGATAATAGCAGGATGCGGCTTTGTCCTTATGACATGGTCGGGCGTCAATGGTCCCCTGGTTGCTATATCACTAAGGTTTTCAAGCCTGCTAAATTGAACTGATTCTGGAGTGGTGTCCATGCAGGCAAGGGTAGCATCCCCTTTAATCCAACTAATCTTCTGTCTGATTTCTGCAAGTTGAATGAGCTTTTCTTTCTGTTTTTCAGTGGACGTAGCAGTGAGCACAGCATTATTTATTTCAAGATATTTTTCAGCCTCAGTTACCAGCATAATCATTGTGTCATAGCTGGTTTTGGCGTCATCGTGGAAGGTGAAAAAACCATGGTTCATCAAAACCATGCCATCAAGGGTTGACCAGTCAATATCACGGGTCATTTCATAGATTTTTTGGGCAAGAATAAAGCCAGGCATGACGTAAGGAACAATCAGTATCCGTGGGCCAAAAATATCTTGAATACGTTTTTCTCCATCTGGCGTATTGGTGATGGTTACTATTGCGTCTGCATGGGTGTGGTCCACATACTTGAAAGGTATTATGGCATGAAGGATGGCTTCAATGGAAGGATTGGGAGCAGACGGATTAGTCATGGCCGTACGTTGCAAGCGGACCATATCAGAGTCGCTGAGTATTGGTAATTTGGCCAGTTTTATCAACATATCAAGTTTTACTGGTGCAAATCCGGCCGCTTCAATGGTTTCAAGGTCCCAGCCGCTTCCTTTAATGTAGAGAATTTCATCTTCTTCACCAAAAAAATTCTGTTCTAAAACTTTAACCGAGGTATTGCCCCCACCATGAAGTACCAGGGCAGATTCGCGACCAAGCAGTCTGGATGTGTAGATTCGAAGAGACAGTGGATCTTTTATGAATTCTTTTGCTTCCTTATCATTCCAAAGATTGTTCATGGGATATCACTCATAATAGAAAATAGAGGTTAATTATTTGATTTTAAGAATTTTCAACCATACCAAAATGTGGAATTCAAATCACCTGAGAATGCAAAAGGATTTTTCTTTTAGGATTGTATGGAGCGGGGAGCGTTGGTTTAGTCAGTAAGCTCTAGTGAGTAAGGAAATACTATATTACCAGGTTTTTTATAGTAGAACTTCGGAGTTTAACAAGCATGATAACCAGAGGGATGCCAAAAAACAGGTTAATGACAGATCCCAGCAGAACACCAAATATCTTTAAATTCACAATTTTTGAACCAATTTGCATCAGGGCGAACTTGTCTGAGGATGTGATTGAAAAGAAGAGCCAGGAACTGCCAAAAATGACAATGCAGGACAGGGAAATCCAGGCCAGAATTTCAATCGTTATTTTGGCCCAACTACGCAACTTTAAAAATTGAACTCCAGAAATAATTGCCATGGTTGCAAAAATAAACAACCCAAAGCTTTGTATATACGAATGGTTTTGGAAAGGAAAAAATATATTTAAATCTGAAGGTATTGAATAAGCTTCTGGCTGATCAGGAGAAATATCAGGAATCGCAGCGAAGGAGCTGGATTCAATTATCCCTACAAGAATCATGAAAACACCCAGAATGATCCAGGCCCAGGAAATTACGGTAACACTTTTTGGTCTAAAGATATAATCTACCATAATTTTTCTGATTTCCACAAAGTTGAAAAAGATAAGGTTCAAATTTCCTGGAAACAAATATTTTCAATAGATAATATCATAAAAAGAGATGATGTTCAAATCCAATAACGACATATATTGGCTAGATTGGCTTGCAGCAAGGGTGCGATGTCCTGTAACCAATTGCGGCCCAATGGTTATAGCTTAAAGAAAAAAATGGCAAATCGGAAAAATAATGAAATAATATAGATATTCTCATTTGCAACTTTAAGTATCGTCTCTTATGGGAAAAGCATATCCATTTATGCTGATATTTCCAGACGCCATGGGATTGAAAGATATATGCTACCCTTTTTTATTTGTTCGCAGGAGTTTGTGTATAAATGGAATGAAAGAAATCCCGACGATAAGGATGATGCCAATGATAAATCGAGGGGTGATATTTCCTTTTATGATTTCCAGCAGGGAACTGGAAAAGACAATGTAGGCTATGCAGGTTGGAAGCATGAAGAGAAAAGATGCGAGTGCATAATGGGAGAATTTAATCTTGCTGAGGCCAAAAGCATAATTCAGCAGGTTGAAAGGGAAGAGGGGAATCAAACGTGTAAATGCAACTGCTTTCCAACCATGTTGTTCAACCATTTTATCGAGCTGTTGCCTTTTTGGACTGCGTATTTTTTTTTCAATCCACTCTCTGCCGAGGTAGCGAGAGACCAGAAAAGCCAGGCAAGCCCCTGCTGTTGAACCCGTAATCGCGTAGATTACACCCCAGAAAGGTCCAAATAGAATTCCTCCAAGAATAGTAAGAGGTAAGCCTGGAAGGAAAAGTACAGGAGCGATTGTATAGGTCAGTATGTAAACAAACGGTGCCAGAGTACCAAAACTTTCAATAAGAGTAAGAAGTTTTTCCTGTTCCAGATGTTCTGTAAGACCAGTCATGCGGAGAACAGCGATAAGCCCAACCAGGGCTAAAAGAATAGAAAGACGATTTAGCCTGCCACTTTTGGTCTTATCCCCACCTGAGAAAATCCTTTCACGAGTCTCAACAGCCTTGATGTTTTTCCTGAAATATTTTTTCAGGCCTATGCGGTTTAGGTATGTAAAGGGTGCTTTTGATACCTTCACCTTCCTGCGAAGTGTAGCTTCTGGTTCGAAAAGCAGATCCAGGACATGGCTGGTGGGATTGAAAGGTTGCAGGAAGTTAACACATCCCGCACAATAGGTGATCATTCTCGTGCCACTTGCCTCTTGTTTTCTCTGTATACTCCAGTTCTTTGAGAATTCAGGGTTGACGCAGTTAACAGTTCCACCTTCACCACAACAGATGGTTTTCCGACCTGAATGTTTCATTTCTTCAATTGTTAAAGATTTTTGAGTGGTGATAGTGCGGATGGCGGTGTGAATAGCTTCTCTATTTCTGGTGCTGCAAGGATCATGGATTTTGACAGTTTGTGGGATGTTTGGGGTTTGTGGGAGCTTGGATTTTGCCAGATGCTCATAGACCGTTTCGACTGCGATCTCGTTACCGTAATCTTCAAAAACGTTGTAGCAACTGGGGCATGCGACCAGAACTTTCTTGACACCATGGCAGAGAAGATAATTTTTCATCTCATTGAACATGGCCATGAAATGGTCTTCGCGGCCAAGATCATGGGATGGCTTGGTGCAACAATCAAGCACTATACCCAGACTGGGGATTGTTTTTTGTAAATGAGTATGGAGGCTTTTAACCCTCTCTGGTCTCGTTCCAGCCAGCGAACAGCCAGGAAACAACACAGTATCGCAGTTCGCTGGAAGACCATAATAGGAGTATCGTTTTGAGGTACCACGTTGCTCATAATTGAGGAGGACTTTATAGTCAGATAAGTCTTGTACCTTTTTCTCAACAGCATCGCGTCGCATTTCCTGAAAGAGAGCTGCGGGATTAATTTTTACAGGACAGACAGCAGCGCAGAGTTCGCATAGACTGCACTCAAAAGCAATTATTTGATCTTGTAATGATGCTGGGTCAAAGCTATCAGCAATATATTTTGGGGTGCCGTATTTTCGTAAGAACGCGCATTCCTTACGACACAGTTTGCACTCAATACATTTTTGGGATTGAATTGATAACTCGGCCTGTAAAGAGGCCCTTAGTCCTTTATGAACAGGGGGAGTTGTATTTTCTGTTTCTTCCATATTAATTATGTATGTTTGATGATTTTACTCGCACAAAGTTATCTGTTTACCTTCGAAATTCAGTATAATATGGGAGAAAGGTATGAGTATAGGCTATTTAAGTTTTTGCTCAGAATCATGGGAACTATTTACTACATCGGTTGGGATGTCCATAAAAAAGTCATTGATTACTGCATTAAAACTGGTGAAGAATTAATCAGAAGGTAGGGAGGCGTTAGGTCTAATAACAACCTATAACCTGTTATCAAGTCAGTACTTGATGTAGTTTCACATTAATTAACAGTTTTTATTGGTAGGGCTACGTAAAACTCAGTAATTTATTACAAATAATTGTTTTAAAAAATATAATTTCTGTTTTCAGAGGGGTAATGTGATTAAATATATTTAGTGGCTTTAAATAATATTTTTTTCTTGTTCCCCCTACTGTTTATATGAAAGAAGCGTTTCCATACTTTTTGTTTTTATCTCTCTTTCTGCTGCTTGCTCCATCGCCTGGACTCTGTACCAAAAAAATCAATTTGATTCGAGTTTGCATTTTTCCTTTGCAACCAATTAATTTTCTTGATGAAAATCAAGTTTCTAAGGGGATCTATCCAGATATCCTCCGACATGTTGCCCATAAAGAAGACTGGACTCTCCAGTATGTACCAGGAAGCTGGGCAAACTGTCTTGACTGGCTTCAGCAGGAAGAAATAGACCTTATGACTACCATTGCCTATACACCCGAACGGGCAAGGGTCATGGATTTCAGTAAAGAATCGGTTGTCAATATTTGGGGTCAGGTTTTCGTCCATCCTGATTCGAAAATTGATACTATTTTAGATTTGAATGGCAGCACAGTTGCAGTAATGCGGAAAGATATTAATGGTGTTAATTTTCAAAAAACAGCCAGTGATTTGGGAGTTAAATGCACCTTGGTCGAACTTGCAACCCATGCTGAGGTTTTTCAGGCAGTCAAAGAGGGCAAGGCTCGTGCAGGAGTAGCTCCCCAATTTTTTGGCTTGCAACAAGGACGTCAATTTGGCCTGGTTGCTACTCCTATTTTATTTTCTCCTTTTTCAATCTATTTTTCTGCAAAGAAAGGCAGGCACAATGAAACGCTTCGTAAAATTGATACCTATTTGACTAAGTGGAAGAAAGACCCTGAGTCTGCTTATTATGACAGCCTCTCTTATTGGATGGGAGGGAATAAATATGAAAAAATAATTATCCCAAAATGGTTGTTGACAAGCTTTGCTGCTGCTGCAGTTCTGGTCTTTTTTCTCTTTCTGATGAATAGAGCGTTAAAATCCCAGGTAAGAATGCGTACCCAGGAACTGCACAACAGCGAAAAGCAATATAGAGAACTTGTTCAAAGCGCAAGTTCCGTTATTTTACGATGGGATAAGGAAGGGCACATCCTCTTTATGAATTCTTTTGGTCTGGACCTTTTTGGTTATGATGAGGGGGAAATCATCGGTAGAAATTTGCTGGACACAATCGTTCCAGCAAGTGAACAGTCCTCAGTCAAATTACGCAAAATGATGGAGAATATTCTGGTACTTCCAGATAAATATGACATTGATGTCGTGGAAAATGTCTGTAAGGATGGACACAAAGTATTTGTCCAGTGGAGTAATCGAGCGATTGTCAATGAGCGGGGGGAGATTGAAGAAGTTTTAAGTGTTGGGACTGACGTCACGGAACAGAAAAGTTTAGAGGCAGAACTGTTTCAAGCGCAGAAAATGGAGGCGGTTGGTACCCTTGCCGGTGGCATAGCACATGATTTTAATAATATTTTATCGGCAATCTTTGGACATGTTGAGCTCGCTAAAATCGTGGATACGGTATCGCCTAAAGTTGAAGAACATCTTGACGGTGTTCTCAAAGCTTCCGTCCGAGCAAAAAATCTGGTGGAACAGATTTTGACATACAGCCGAAAAGTTGAATCTGAAAAAACTCCTCTGCAGCCTTCTGTGCTCCTCAAAGAAACTGTCCAGTTGATCCGCTCAAGCATCCCGACAACCATTGAAGTAAAAGTAAATATAGTGTCTGAGAACAAAATATTAATAGATCCAACCCAGTTTCATCAGATTATTATGAATTTATGCACCAATGCTTTCCATGCCATGGAGGAAACAGGGGGGATACTTGGAATCTCCCTGAAAGATATTTATGTGAATCAGAACCATATATCCTCCTCAGAACTTGATTTCGGTCCTGGAGAGTTTATGCAGGTTGAAATCAGTGATTCTGGTACAGGCATGGATCAAGAGATGCTTCAGAAAATTTTTGAACCCTATTTTACGACTAAGGAACAGGGGAAAGGAACAGGTTTGGGACTGGCAGTTGTGCATGGGATCGTAAAGCAGCATAATGGACACATAACGGTCTACTCCAAACCAAATGTCGGCACAACATTTCATATCTACTTCCCCTTAGTGAAAAGTTTAGATGGCGAAAGTGCTCTGAATTCTTTTCAAAGAGAACCTGGAGGTTATGATTTAGTAATAACGGACATGACAATGCCTGGATTGACAGGAGCCAAGCTGATAAAGGAAATTTTTCAGATTAACCCTGATACCCCAATTATCCTCTGCACGGGCTACAGTGAACTTATAAATCGTGAAAAATCAATGAATTTAGGGGTCGCCGATTTCCTCCAAAAACCAGTTATGATGAATACCCTCCTCCGCAGTGTCAGAAAAACCCTCGATGAAAAAGTGGTTTAGCTCTAAACCTGTTCCAGGTTCATTTATCTTGAACGTAGCAGTGTAATTTTTTGATATAGTTTAGGGAATTGGTATGCTTAAATATTTGTATAAAGATAAAAAAAATATACAATTGATACTGTTTTTGTCATTATCGACGATCCTTGTTGATTTTAATACACGGGTTATCTCTGCTGAGATAAATCACCCAGCTCTAGCACCATTGCCACTTGAATTATTTATTTATACGCCTGATGAGATGCTATCCTTTGATATAAGAGGTTATTTAGAGGGACAATCATCGCACTTGGCAGAGTATTCTGAAATTATTTCTCACTGGAGTGGTTACTCAAGTATTAGCCCAAAAATTATTATTGCCTTGATAGAACACCAGACTGGTTTGCTAAGTAATAGTGATTTTACCCAGGAAGAGTTGGCAAAGCCATTGTCTGCACTTTCTAAAAAGACTGGTTTTTCCGCTCAAATCAAGGAAACTGCAATGCGGTTATCCAGCTTGTACTACCAAAGTGGTGGAAATAGTGAAGAAGCTGTTTGGAATGCCTTGCAGCAAATGTTGGCAGTAAAGGGAGAAACTGTATCTGCGAAGGAAGTTTTTAATTTTCAAGATACATATTATAGACTTTTTCCCAAGGTGAAAAACAATAAGAATGGAGCCACTGATGAAAGTGTGACAAGTACTTCAGTGGTTTTACCGCCAGATGATTTGTTTCAACTTCCGTATCCTGTTGGAGAAACATGGAGTTTTGGAGGAAGTCACACTGATGCCGGCAGCGGTTTGTATCCTCAAGCATCCATTGATTTTAATGGGGATTCCTGGTTTTGGGGGTTGGATACTTCGAACCTATGGGTAGTTGCATCAAGCGGTGGAACAGCAGTTCGGCATTCATCCTGTTTTGTCGAAGTTATTGCGACTGGAGGCTGGTCAACAACTTATTATCATCTGGATAATGTGCAGATAAATACAAATCAAAGTGTAGCAAGAGATGCCAAGTTAGCTAATTACGCTAATAATATATCTC
>CAMYOP010000095.1:5752-14918 GCA_947260045.1 uncultured Desulfobulbaceae bacterium | reverse complement strand
CGCCCTCTTTATTCTCCTGGAAAAAAAAGATGGCCACTTTGCCTACAAAAAAGGAATTCCTCCGGAAATGATAGATTTTCCTCCATTTGGCAGTTTTATGGCCTTGATTATGGAAGGCCTCCAATGGATTGATGAGAAAGAAGACCGTGAAAAATAAAATGCTTAGATTTATGTGATTACCACTAAAGTTCAGTTAACACCAGGAGACAGATCGGAGTCTACGCTTCCTGAATTTTTCATAAGCCAAAGGTGACCGATTTTTTTTCGCGTATTATCAGCGAAAATTATTCTGTCACCCGAATAATAACGGAAAAATAAAATCGGTCACCTCCCTTTTGTTTTCAAACTGAGCTTTAGTGGTAATCACATAGACTATGAAATAGCTCAACCATTCTTCACTTTTTCTGCCTGAACAAATTACTGCCCCGCTTTAGCTCTCATGGAGCTCTATCCAAATAAAAGCTAAGCCTCCTTCAGCGATCTCATGGGAAATCGAACAGTGAATACCGTGCCCTGACCATCTGGGGACAGTGAGGAAACGTTCACGCTTCCCTGATAATGTTCGACTATAGTTCGTACAATAAAAAGCCCTAATCCCAAGTGAGGTTTGCCAGTCTGGCGTTTGCGCAAGGTCAACATAGAGTTGAAAATCTGGGCTTGAATTTTTGGGTCCAATGGTTCACCCTGGTTTGCCACGGTAATCAGAGCTGATTGCTGCTGACACAACAATGCGATTTCAACCATTGTACAAGGTATACGGAAATCCATCCCATTTTCGATTAATTTCTCCAGCATTTGCTTAACCCTGCCAGGATCAGCGTAAATCATAACAGGCTCCTGCGGCAGCTTCAGCTGTAGAGAATCCTGCGGATGAATTTTTTGCCAGCTACTCCTCTGCCATAGTTTGAGAGCTTCATTGAGATCAAATTCTTCAGGGTCATCTTGAACCAGCGCCTCCTGCAAGGTGGCTGCATCTCTTATTGCAGTCAGCAGACCTTCCAGCCTTTTAACATCTGCAACAGCCCATTTTACATACTCTTTACAGCTCAGTGGCAAGTCGTTTTCTTCAGACAGATTTTTGAGAGAAGCAGAAACGCTGGCAAGCGGTGTACGCATTTCATGTTCCAGATTGTCAGCCATCTTTTCGCGATATTCACTTTGTTGCCTGAGCTGAATGAGCATCTCAGAGAGAGTTCTACTGAGGTCTCCAATTTCATCTCGATCCTTCAGGGGCTCGATTGTTTCATGTATATGGCCATCACTGCCCAATGCCTTTGCCGCCTGATTTCGTAATTTTCTTATTCTACTTGAAAGCCTGGATGCAAATAAAAGCAAAAAGAATCCACCTGTTAAAAACGATAAAACGGTAACATCGATACTTTCTTCAATAATTCTGTTCTTTAATGCCAGTATAGAATTAATGCTCTGTTCTACCACCACTGCCCCGATAACCACGCCATTATTGATTAAAGGAGTAATCGCTACCAACATTTCCACCTGATCATTGCCAAGCCTGTATTTGACAAGTGAACTGTTTCCCTGCAGTCCATCTTCTATTCCTTTGAGATTAAGCCTGTCTGTCTGGACACTTGAATCAGTAAAGTCAGCAATATAAGGCTCCATGAAAAAACTGTACAAGGGTTGAAGAACTCTATGGAGCAATGTGGTAAATTGATTCCAAGAACCAGAAGTATCAGGGGGCAGAGCTTGCGACTGAAGACTGCCATGGCGACCACGAATCCGCCTGCCAGAATCCACTACCCAGATTCTTGCTTGAGGACGATCAAGAGAACGAAGAATATTTTCAATAGTATCTGAGCGGGCCAGCAACCATCCCAATTCCTCACTGCGCTCTGTACCTGCTGTACCAATTAGCGCTGCAACTTCCCTGCTTTGTTTATTATCCACATCAACAATTGCAAAAGCGATTTTTCGACTTTGAAATGAAAGTGGCATTCTGAGTTCCAAAATATATCCCTGGGGAGTTTTCCTCCAAACTCCCTGAATCTTTGACTCCAGTTTTGCTGGAAATTGATGAATACCATCCTTTTTGGCCAGATATCCGTTTACCCAACCTGACCTTGAGGTGGCAACCAGGTATCTTTTAAAATGATCATCCTGGTCGGCTATGCCAATTTGGAGATGATCATTACGATCCAGCCGTAAGGACTTTGGATCACGATAGACAACAGTATCATCTTGAACAATAAAGAGGGCATAGAGATACTTCTCTCTCTTGGCAAGCACGTGACGGAAAGAAAGAGGTTGCTCACTGTTTTTCCCTGGAAATGTGAGAATATTTTCTCCGCTAAAAGTTCTAGCCTGTTCAAGTACGGGTTGCCAATCATCAATCATACCGTCAAGTTGAATGGGACCTTGCATGTCAAAAGCGTAAAGATCTCTGCCACTTTGGTCAAAGGACTGAAAAAGCTCGTGTCGAAACAAATCCGGCTGATTGCTAAGAGTCGTAGACACGGCTCTTGCTGTAAGCATAAGCATTTCTTCACGGCTCTTGAGGAGGGATGATTTAAGGAGGGCAGCAAAGCGAAACCCAATAAGAGGCACTGCCAAAAGCAGCAGAGAAACAAGAATCAGTTTCAATCGCAGAGAAAAACGCATGGAATTAGCCGTGCTCTACCCAGCGATAACCCATTCCGTACTCTGACCGGATGCTATCAAATTCGGGATCAATGTCTTTGAACTTTTCTCTTATCCTGCGAACATGCGCAGCAACAGCATTATTTGTGACAATGACCTTGGCTGCTTCCATCAGTTGATCATGGCTCTTGACATGGCCTGGATAACGGGTCAAAGCAATTAATATCCAGTATTCCGTCAAGGTTAGGCTGACAGGGGCCTTCTGCCAGGAGATCTGTTTACGGTTTTCATCAATCCGCAATGTTCCGAGTTCCAAAATATTGCCCTCATCTGGAGAAAGCCTGAGCCCCTCAACAATCCGAAATAGTGCGGCAATGCGAACCGGCAAAAAATTAAGAGTCGTTGTATCTTTGGTCATGTAATCCCAGGCTCCAAGCCTCAGCCCGGAAACCTTGTCCAGATCTGAATTTCGAGCTGTAAGAAAAATTATGGGAATAATTGGAGATAGTTTCCGCAGTTCACGGCAGAGATCAAAGCCACCCTCCATCTCGGTTTCCAACATCACGTCGAGAATGGCTAGATCTGGAAGAGAGTGATCAAATGCTGCTTGAGCACTTTTTCTATTGGCATATCCTGAAACCTGGTAGCCTTCACGTTCCAGCGCCTGGATATAATTTGCCCGCAGCTGATCATCATCTTCCACAAGAGCAATATGATATGCCATAATGTCATTCTCAGGGATTAGGTCGAAAAAGAACAAGACCTTCTAGCCGCTTCTTCCACGCTTGATTAATTGTTACGATGTTCTTTCTCCATTGTAGTAGCACACTCCCCTGTGGATTTCCACGTCTAAGCAAAGATGTCATTTTCTGTCATTTTTCAAATGCCGTTTGTCATGTTTCTGTCAGCAAATCCTCATAATCAAGAACTATACAGTGAAGACAGGACAGGGAAGCCTTTTCAAAATGCAGTTTCAACCTCCTCATCCTTCCCTCTTTCCCAGTCCTGTTCTTAACGCATAACACAAACGAAAAAAAGATTTCAACATGTTGCTTAAAAGAAATTTAGGCCAAATTGATCAGCTCATCGCGAGCCAAGGAAACATTGAATTTACGGAGGAAGACAATGAAGAGAGAAAAAACTAGATGGACTGCCTATCTACAACAAAACACGTACGCAATTCCCAAGCAAACGCCTGGCCTTCTCTTGATTACAAGCCTGGTTCTTCATTTTTTAGTTGTATCTGTAACTCCAGGTTGGGCAAATGAAACCCTTTCTTCTCTGGACAACAAAATATATTCCTCGCCAGGCGAAGTAAAGCAGGGAGAACTCCTCATCACACAAAAAGAGGACCAATATACAGCCTTGGAGCTTAACAAAACGGACGTCAACATACAGATCAGCGGCATGATCTCCACGACAACGGTTCGTCAGGAATTTATCAATAATGACCAGAATTGGCTTGAAGGTATTTATGTCTTTCCATTACCTGATGAAAGCAGCGTGCATATGCTAAAAATGCATATCGGTGAAAGGGTAATAAATGGTGAAATTCACGAAAAGAAACAGGCCCGGTCAATTTATCAGCAAGCCAAAAAAGAGGGTAAAAAAACAACACTTGTTGAACAGGAACGCCCAAATATTTTCACAGCAACGATAGCAAACATTGGCCCAGGTGAAAAAGTGATAGTAGAAATCGGCTATCAGGAAATTGTCAGTTACCGTGATGGAACTTTCTCCATTCGTTTTCCCATGGTAGTTGGACCACGCTATATTCCTGGCACACCTAATTTCCAAACTGAACTCGAAACTATAAATGTAAACGAAAACGGCTGGGCTCTAAATACAGATCAGGTTCCGGATGCATCCAGAATTACACCACCTGTACGCAAACCTGATCTCAGACTGGTAAATCAAGTAAACCTGAGTATCGACCTGAGCAGCGGAATTCCGCTGGAATCCGTTCGCAGTCTTTACCACTCCATTCACACAGACAAAAAGACAGATGATCATTTTCTGATTTCATTTACCAACACAGTCTGGGCAGATCGTGATTTTGTCCTGGAATGGCTGCCAAAAATTGGCAGCGAACCTCAAGCGGCCCTGTTCACAGAATACTTTAAGGGTGAGCATTATGCCCTGCTTATGCTCATGCCCCCGGGTCTTGAAACAAGCGGACCTGAACTGAGCAGAGATGTTATTTTTGTGCTGGATGTCTCGGGCTCAATGGCAGGGCCCTCTCTTAAACAAGCCAAAAATGCACTCACCCTGGCTATATCACGGCTGAAACCAAAAGATCGCTTCAAGATTATTTTCTTCAATGATAAAGCCAGAGCCATTTTTCCAAAACCTCTTCCTGCAGACCGAAAAAATATCAACCACGCAATCCATTCTATAACAAAACTTCAGGCCCAAGGAGGAACAAATATTAAGGATGCCCTTAAGCTTGCTCTAGATGGTCATTCGCGACATGAACGTATTCGCCAGGTAATATTTTTAACAGATGGGAGCGTGGGGAACGAAGATGATTGCTTTGGTCTCATCCAGAAACGGTTGGGGGATTCCAGACTCTTCACCGTGGGAATAGGATCAGCGCCAAATTCCTTCTTTATGACAAGAGCTGCCGAGTTTGGTCGGGGAACCTTTACATATATTGGCAAGGTTTCTGAAGTACAAGAGAAGATGGATGGACTTTTTACAAGGCTTAATAGCCAGAGCATGACAGATGTGTATTTGGAGAACGAATCAGGAAAAACAGAACAATATCCAGAACGGATTCCAGATATGTATGCTGCTGAACCACTGCTTGCCAGCCTACAACTGAATAAAATGCCAAAAGAATTGACAGTCAGAGGAAACTTTGACGGACAAGTCCGAACCTACAAAATTCAAACACATAAAAACAGTGAAAGACAGGGAGTAGCTCGTTTCTGGGCGCGTAAAAAAATAAGGAGCCTTATGAATCAACTCGTACTGGCTAAAGAAAAAGCCCCTGTCCAAAAAAATGTCCTTGAGACCGCCTTGCACCACAAGCTAGTCAGCCGCTATACCAGTCTTGTTGCTGTTGAACAAAAAATTTCACGACCGCAAGAAGCTTCTCTTTTAGAAAAAAATATCGAAGTGAATCTTCCCCATGGCTGGCAATACAATTCCGTTTTCGGCGGCAATGCAAAAACAGCAACACCTGCAAAGATGTTCCGGATAACTGGCATTATACTTCTGTGCAGTTCTGTTGTTCTCATATTGCGCTCCAGAAAGAAGGCATTGCGATGAATAAAAAAGCAAGTAAAGGAATCATCGGTATTGCCACCTGCGCCTGTTTGCTGCTTGGCTATGGAATGTGGATACCGACCAAGGCCTATCTTGCGCAATATTTATTACACAGGGCCTGGGAAAAAAGCTTGACAGGTGAGCAGACTGTAAAACCTTGGCCCTGGGCAGATACCTGGCCTGTGGCCAGGTTACAGGCACCCGGACATGGTGTTGATGCCATTGTTCTTGCGGGAACAAGTGGTGAAGCGCTGGCATTTGGTCCAGGGCACCTGAGTAGAAGTGGAACACCAGGACTTATCGGCAACTGCGTACTCGCAGGCCACAGAGATACTAGCTTTACCTTTCTAGAAATGGTGAAGGAAGGCGAGATACTAATTCTTCAGGATACAAACGGCATAAATCATTTGTACCAAATAACTGCTACCAGCATCATGGAAGCAGGTGCAATCCAACTGGAGCAAACAGAAAAATCCTGGCTCACCTTAATTACCTGCTATCCTTTTGAAGCTGTCATCCCTGGTGGACCACTCCGTTTCATAGTCTTTGCCAAAAAGGTCTAAGGCTCTCAGTACTTATCATCTATCTACTTTTCAGGAGATAAATAATAAATTCAGCCAACAGCTCAAAGCTTCATTTGCTATAAGCAACCGCATATTTATAATTTCTTTTCCACCGCAAGATTCAAACGCTTAGCTCCATTTTGCCGTGCAATATCCAAGGCCTTCACTATGCGATGATATACTACCTGCCTATCTGCCCTTATCACCACGCTTCTATCAGAATACTGTCCCATATAGTCTTGAAGCAGAGGGCCAAGCTGCTTATCTTGTATCCGGTTATTATTTACGTAAAAATGGCCAGCTTTATCAATATTTATAACCACAGACTGCTCTGTGCTTGAGGCTGACTTGACGACCTTGGGTAACTTGATGGAGAGATTCTCCTGTTCAATAAAGCTACTGGTGAGCAGGAAATAAATTAACAGGAGAAAGACAATGTCAATCAGTGCGGTTGTGTGTATTACTGCTCTAGTCTTCTTTCTTTTCGAAATCAGCAAGCTGCACCACCCTCAACCCCTTTGGTTTTGGCCAGTTTTTTAAAATTTCAACAGCAATGGTTTCAAACTCAGTCTGCAGTTTTTCCAATTTTGCCTCCAGATAACCGTGGAAGACGATGAGGGGAATAGCTACCAGCAGACCAAAGGCAGTGGTCAACATGGCCTCCCAGATTCCTCCAGCCAAGACAACACCATTAACTCGTCCTCCCATGGCTTGAACAACCATAAAGGCCTTAATCATGCCAAAGACTGTACCAAGGAGTCCCAGCAAAGGAGCGATGTTGCCTGTTATGGCCAAAATACCCATCCGACTGGAAAGATTAGTCAGTTCTCGTTCAACGGTATGGGTCAAAATCATTTCAACTGTTTTACGGTCTTTCCCCCGAGCCAATACAGCGGCCATCAATACACGTTCTGCAGAAGTGCGTTGTGGTTTTCTCTTCTTGATATGGTCGCCAAGCAGAGTGTTTTCAGCTTCCTGATATCTTTTTTGAGCCAGGAGCGGCAAGATCTGCAGCGAAATGTCTCTATGTTTTTGCATAGCCCGAAAACAAAGGAGCCTATCAATAAATATTGTGGTGCCAACAAGTGAACAAAGAAGTATCGGCCAGACGAGAATACCGCCCTTGAGGAGGAAATCTATTCCAGAGTTAAGAATATTTTCCATAATACAGAGTTAAAAAATGGAGGTTGGCAATTTATCAGGTCAAAGAAAAAACCCTCTTTTTACAAGACAATACAAGCAACAGCCCAAACGAATCTTCCGAGCTTTTTTTCAAAAGGAGTGATTTAAGCCTGACAACCATGCTCTTTCTGTAAGGCTATAACTTCTAAAAGAAGAATGCTAAAAAAAAATACTCATCCCGAATAAATGTGAAGCTCTTCCGACTAAAGCAATTCATTGTTTAGAAAATTTTATGGCAAGCTGGAACAATCTCCAAAAAATAATGCCTCTTCAGATAAAAATGCCGATGAGCTGTCAAACCTCTCTGCAAAACTCAATAATTCGGTAGGCAAATTCTAAGTATAGAGAGTAGCTGTTCAATTTTTCCATTCTCTTTTATTTGCTAATCTATTAATAAAGCACTAGAGTTATTTCACCTTTCCTCTTCGCCCATATTGTTTTATCATGCGAATTATAGAACACTTGTATCCAAGTTTGAGTCCATTATCAGTGAAAAGTTACACCACACTTAGTCAACAGATCTTTACCCACCGTAAAGATTTAAATTATAAGATGCTACACCTAAAAAAAAGGAGCCTTTTCCAATGAAAAACAAAACCATTCGCTCTGGACTTACCATCGTCATAACAGCTGCACTCTTTTTGATTCCTTCAGGCCTTTTTGCCTCTGATGCAGGAATGGCAAAGGGTTCCCTGGCTGGCATGGCCCAAAAAGCTGCGGCCGTGGCAGAGCAACTTAATATTAATACCGCAGGTGTTGAGCAGTTTGCCAATATCCCTGGCCTTGGCTCTACAATAGGTGAGGCTATTACCAAATACCGTGACGCCAACGGAGCCTTCTCAAGTATTGCAGATCTTGTCAATGTCCCAGGAATAGATGCTGGTTTACTGGAAAAAATCAAACCCTTCCTGACGCTGTAACACCCTCTATCCTGCCAGTGCCGTTTTTATTGAAGCAGAGCGGCACTGGTAACGAGGATATGTTGATAAAATCTAGTAAAAACAGGAGTTTCGCGGTGGCGTATATTTATACGCCCCACAAGGAGCCCTGAGTTTGACATCCATATTGGGCAAAATAGGCCGTTACCGGATGGAAAAAAATTAGTTTCTGAGGCTACATCGTTCAGATTTACAGCTATGTTTGCGTTTTGGAAGGTATTTTCTATACCTGGCAAATAGCTGGTAGACAACTTGAAAAAGAGAATGTAAGCCAGGCAGGGTCACCAAAAAGGAAAGAACCCTGTATATTCGTCCTGGCAAAGCCTGCCAGATCACTGGAAAAGCATCCAGCCCCATATAAAAGACACCATCCCGATCCAGAACATGAAGTCTGCCCATTAAGTCATCGCGGGTCTTGCCATAATGATCAGGATCAAAATCTACCCTGCTTATATCCACCAGTATCAATCGATCATGGCTATCTTTTTCCCTGTAATGTTCAATTTCAGTTGAACAGACTATACAGGCACCATCATAAAACACTGTCACGGGAAATTTCGGTTCTTTCATAGCGGATCGTCTCCACTAGAAGATGATTTGGAGATGACCTCTTTA
>CAMYOP010000095.1:0-5734 GCA_947260045.1 uncultured Desulfobulbaceae bacterium | reverse complement strand
AATGGCTTCCAGGGTGACATAATCAGAAAGCTCTTTAGCATAATAACGAAGCAGCAGATGCCCTTGTTTATTAATTATAAAGCTCCCTGACATTTGCATGGGATCCCCCTGAGGGATACCAGGGATGTGCCCCATGGTAATTGTTTGCAAGCCTTTTAAAAACATCTTTGGTGAAGCAAGTTCTTTCAATCCAGCCTTCCCAAGTCCATAGGATGCATATAATTTTTTTTCAGGATCACAGATAAAAGGATAGGAGAGCTGAAACTGACTGCTGAAAGCTCTGGTCTGATCAGGTGTGCCCATACCAGCCAGCATTGGCTGCAACTGCAGCTTTTCAAACTCTGCTTCTTCATTGTGCAACTGCACAACCTGCTTTCGGCAAAAAGGTCAGCCGAAATGACGGAGAAAGACAAGCAGAACCATCTTTTCCTGCCAGAAATCACTCAGCCGTTTTATTGCACCATCAGAAAGCAAAACTTCAGCATCAACTGCCCGGCCTGTTCCAGTTTTCACCTGTTTCCTCCTTCATCCAAGTAGTACGATTGTGACGATTACCATTCAACGGGTGCAAAGAAAAAAACAAAACGGCCTGCCTCAATATCAACCTTGAGAGTAGCGCCATGGCTTAAACCATAATGAATATAGCCTTCTTTCTTATCATCCAGAGCACACTCAGAGGTATGCTGCGGAGATTCGAAATCTCTATCACGGTCATACCAGGACATGAGCATGTATTCTCCAAAATGTTTCTCTGCCTCTTTTTTCGCAAGATCCATAGCTTCCTGATAATCCCGCAATCTGTTTTCGGGAGTAAGAGAGAGTACGTGCACAAAATCCTGCCTGGAATCTTGACGTGGAATCGTATTCAGTGAGGTCATTATTTCTCCAGAAGGTGGAGTTAAAGTTTCTCTTTATGAAACTATAAGACAAAACACAGGATACACAATTGCCGGGAACGGAAATGCTAGGAAGTCTCTGCTGATGCCTTATTGATGGGAAGTAGGATGGAAAACGTAGAGCCTTTGCCAGGTTCACTTTTGACTTTTACTTTGCCGCCATGGGCCTGGACAATGTGTTTGACAATGGCGAGTCCCAGTCCTGTTCCACCAAGTTTTCGACTGCGGGCCTTGTCACTACGATAAAAGCGCTCAAAGAGTCTGGGTAGATGCTCAGGTGAAATTCCACAGCCCTCATCAACAACGCTGATACTTATCTCTTGTGCCAGCTGAAACACATTTATAAATACATTAGAATTTTCAAAGCTATATTTAATGGCATTGATAAGAAGGTTACACACTGCCTGTTCCAGCAGGAGTTGATTCATGGGAATCTTAATCTGCGGATCACAGTCCAATTTCAGATCAATTCCCTTTTCACTGGCATTCATACCACAGGATTCAATGCAGGTTTCAAGGACAGGACGAAGGGCCTCTTCCTGCAGGGAGATGAGTTCATGGTCTTTTTCCTGTTCAATCCTTGAGAGACTGAGCAGATCATCTACAATTGCGTTTAGCCTGTTGGCCTGACGCTGGATAATTTCCAGGAAAGGTTTAGCATCTTCAGGTTCCTCAATGGCTCCATCAAGGAGTGTTTCGACAAAACCTTTGACAGAAGTGATGGGTGTTTTGAGTTCATGGGAAACATTGGCAACAAATTCCCGTCGCATATTCTCAAGTTTTTTGGTCTTGGTGATGTCGTTTAATACAACCAAAGCTCCTGTTTTTTGACCAGTTCCATCATGGAGGGTGGTACCACTGGCATGAAAATGGCGTTCGCCGTCTATCTGCTGAAAGACAAGATCCTGTTCGATATGCTGCTGACCAGAAAGCGTTTCCCGTACAAAGCGAGAAAGGTCTGCATCACGGAAAACCTCAGTAATAGACCTTCCCGAGAGTTGTCCAGCAGATAATCTGAACAGTTGCAAAACGGTGTTGTTCGCCCGCACAAGCCGTTCTTCAGTATCCACCACAATCACACCCTCGACCATACTTTTGAAAAAAGCTTCAAGTTCATTTTTCTGCTTGGTGACGGTGTCAATGTGGTCGCCAAGTTCCAAGGCCATGCCATTGATAGTTTCAGCAAGACCAGCCACCTCTTTTGAGACGGTATCTTTTGGGTCAAATATTATTTTTGTATCAAAATCAAGCTCGCTGTAGCGCTTGGCGACTCGCCCCATCTCTTCAAGGGGACGACTGATTTTTCGGGAAACAAGCAGAGTGATCACAGCTGCCAGCAAGAGCAGGACAAAAGCACCAAGGAAATTTTCCCAGAATATTCGCTGTAAAACCGAATTGATTGAAACAAGAGGAAGAGAGAGACGTACTGTTCCGAGAATAGCCCCACCTTGGGAGGAATGATCCTTTGACTCGTACAGTGGTAGAGCCACATACAACATATTTTTGCCCAGAGTGCGACTGTAACGGACGGACGTTCCAAACTTACCTGCAAGGGCTTCTCCAATCTCCTGACGATCCGAATGGTTGTCCATGCGAACAGGCTCTTCATTGGAGTCGGCAACAACATCCCCGCCTGCCTTTACCAGAGTTATCCGTGCTTCGACCTGTTTGGAAATTATACGGCAACGCTCACCCAGGAGTTGATAATTTGCGGCCACAAAATCCTGATGGACCTGGCCAGCAACAAGGTTGGCCCGAATTTTAAGATCTGCCGTGGTTTGATCGAAATAGAACTGCCGAAATATTTTGGACGCATAGAAAGTAGTCCCGATTACTGCCGCAATCGTAACCACCACCATGGGGGGAAAAATCTGCCAGAGTAGTCTTTTTCTTTTCCTCATACACCTAATTTGTACCCAACACCTCTGACAGTTTCAATTAAGAATTGTTGATCACCGAGTTTTTTACGAAGAGAAACAATCTGGACATCCACGGTACGTCCTGTAACCGATATATTATCATCGTGAACAGAGTTAATGATCTGGTCACGAGAGTAGACCCATCCAGGTTTTCCTGCAAGAAGGGCCAGAATTTTGAATTCTGTGACAGTAAGAGAAACTGGATTTCCCGAAACTAAAACTTCATACCGGTCCTTATCAATCACAAGTTCGCCAAAGTGAATCTGATTCTGCGCAACCACGCTTTGCGGGCCTGCACGGCGTAGCAAAGCTCTGACCCTGGCAATAAGTACCTTGGGACTGAAAGGCTTGGTGAGATAATCATCTGCGCCCAGCTCCAAGCCTGAGACAATGTCCCTTTCTTCACCCCTTGCCGTTAACATCATTATCGGAGTCGTGGTAAATGACTCTTTCCTCTTTATACGGCGACAGGTTTCAAAGCCGTCAATACCAGGAAGCATGACGTCAAGCACAAGAAGATCTGGCACTTCTGATTCAGCCCTTACCAGCATATCCTCGGCATTTGTAAATCCTGTGACGACAAAGCCTTCTTTCTCAAGATTATAATAAATCAAGGCGAGTATATCTTCCTCATCCTCAACCAGCCAGATTTTCTCTTTTGTCATAGTTTCATATTATTTTGTATTCAAAGGCATCAGGCGAAAAGGAACTCAACTTCATAGCACAAGTGTAAAGGAGACCTGGCGACTTCACCAGAAGAAAATAGTCAAAAACAAAAGCCTAACAAAACTTTAACATTTCACTTATCAAATTCTAACAAAACAATTCTATGTTTTTTGGGTGTCATTGAGGCAAGCAATTAACAGGCTTAATTTACAGACTATTTAAAGGAGCAAACCCCAAAAAAAACAAATCCAGGCTAACTGGTAATTTTAACATAATTTTAACAAAAGAGATCAAAGCAACCTGTTATACTCACATCCCATACAAGGAGAACCATTATGAAAACAAAATACTTTCGCATACACTTTCCACATCTTAAAAAAATATTCGTCATTGCTCTAGCCTGTTGTGTGCCAGCACTGTCTGCCACTGCAAAAGAGAGCAATGTTGACCCAAACATTCCCCTTTACCAGCAGACATCAGGCGTAACTGGCAACCTTGACTCCATTGGTTCTGATACACTCAATAACCTCATGACCTTCTGGGCGGAATCATTTCGCCAAAAATACCCAAACGTACGAGTCCAAATTGAAGGGAAAGGTTCCAGCACCGCTCCTCCTGCTCTGATTTCAGGAACAGCCCAGCTTGGTCCTATGTCCAGAAAAATGAAATCAACTGAGATAGACGAATTTGAAAAAAAATATGGCTTCAAGCCAACACCAATTGGGGTGGGCCTTGACTCTCTGGCGGTCTATGTCCACAAAGACAATCCGATGGAATCAATGAGCCTGCAACAAATAGATGCTGTCTTTTCCAAAAACAGAAAAGGCGGATATGTAAAAAATGTAGAGAAATGGTCAGACCTTGGTCTGAGCAGTGACATTGGCAATCAGCCTGTCTCCATTTACGGTAGGAACTCTGCCTCTGGCACCTACGGTTATTTCAAAAAACATGCTCTTTTCAAAGGTGATTACAAAGACACCGTGAAAGAACAACCTGGTTCAGCGTCCGTTGTCATGGGCATCACTGAGGACAAGGCGGGTATCGGCTACTCTGGTATCGGCTACCGTACTTCAGGCGTCAAGGTTCTTGCGCTTTCTAAAAAAGATGGTGGCAAAGCCTATTATCCTTCCATGCAAAATGTACTTGCTGGAAAATATCCACTCTCCAGAATGCTCTATATTTACGTTGTAAAAGAGCCGAACAAACCGCTTCCAAAGCTTCAGCAGGAATTTCTAAAATTTGTCCTTTCCAAAGAGGGACAAGAAATTGTTGAAAAAGACGGGTACATGCCAATACCAGCTAAAGTTGCGGCCAAAGAAGTGGCAAAATTACAGTAGATTTTTACAAATCTTTTATACCTATAAATCCCAATAAATATGACCTGATGCTGGCTATAATACCGCATCAGGTTTCATTGTTTCAAAACCATTTAGATATTTATGGACGAAAAATTTCGTAAACGTGCCCGCAAGCGTGACAATCTTGCTAAAAACATCATCAAGATTGGTGGCATCCTGGTAATTGCCAGTGTACTTGCAATCCTGGTTCTCATTGTCAAAGTTGCACTGCCACTTTTTGCTCCATCACAGCTCAGTGAAATCCACACAAGCGTCCAACTGGATAAAAATGCTCCAGCACCTCTAATGCTCGGTTTAGACAGTTATCAGGAGCTCTTTCATGCCCTGGGAAATGATGGTGTTCTTCGCTTTTATTCTATCAAAGATGGAAAATTGTTTAAGGAGCAGCAACTAGGTTCCCAACCAACAGCAGCAATACGCCAAGTTGAGCAATACCTTGGCTCCATCAATAACATTTTATGGCAGGATGGCAGTCTCACTATGGTTGAGATCAGCTATGTGCCCCAGTACGGAGAACAAAACAGGCGAACCATCGTGCCACGGGTACGCACCTTAAAGACCTGGGCCGCTCCAAGCAAGAATGCCAAGTTAAAGATGAGCATGGTAAGGCGCTCAGAAGAAAATCGCTTCAGCCGAATAGACTTGTTTGCAGATAATTCCATCCACATCAGCCATTCTGTTATAAGCGTTGATCTCTTTGATAACGAAGAGGTAGAAAATTATAAAATAGTCATGGCAGATAAAATGCCAGGAACAATCACTACCTTGGCTCTTGATGATAATGGGGATGCACTTTACGCAGGAACAGACAAGGGCTATATCGTCCGCTGGGATTTAACTGAAAATGATTCTATCAAAAAAACAGATACCTTTGGTGCCACAGATGGCGAAAAAG
>CAMYOP010000094.1 GCA_947260045.1 uncultured Desulfobulbaceae bacterium | reverse complement strand
GTTTGTTCAGCCTTAATGGCTGTGTTGATTTTCTTACTGGCGCAGGTGTGGCTGAAGTCGTTTCAAGTCCTGCCCCTGTCGATCAGAAAAGCCCTGAACCACCCGTTTTGCAGGAAGGAGAAGAAGAAAAGCCTGTAGAAGGTGACATCGAAGAGTCTGTTATCCCAGAGGGTACACCGCAAGAGTCTGCTGATGAAAATGAACGAAGCAGTGTAGATGAACAAAATGTAATTTCTGAAGAAGAACAACCGCCTGAAATATCGCCTGAAGAGGCTGAAAATATAGCAGCAGAAGAGGAGGCAAAAAGGCTGGCTGAAGAAGAAGCGCAAAAAGTAGCAGAAGAAGAGGCTGCAATAAAAGCTGAGCTTGAAAAAAGGGAATTGGCGGCAAAAGAGGCTACTATCTATGAGCAGGATGTCGAACCTCTTACCTTGTCAGACTGTTTGCGTTGTCATATCTCCCAATATGGCAGGATTGTCGAAAATGGTGGAAAACATCGGCAGGTAACCTGTACCGAATGTCATAAACAATTCCATGTGTATAACCCTTTGCGGAATAATTATAATGATATAATGCCAAAATGTTCCTGGTGTCACAACGCTCCGCATGGGCTAGAGAGAAAGGTGTTGCAGTGCTTGAATTGTCACGTTGATCCACATCAACCAATTATCTCTTTGCCTGAACCAAGTAAAATTGAGGGTCAGTGCCGGATCTGTCATAAGCCTATTGCCAGTATGCTTGAAGCAAAACCAAGCAAGCACACCGAACAGGAATGCGCCTCCTGTCATTCAGAAAAACATGGTCGAATTCCTCAATGTGTAGAATGCCATGATACCCATAGCCCCATGCTTGAAATGGAACAGCCCCAATGTCTGGCTTGCCACCCAGTTCATACACCTCTTGACATCGTCTATCCTCCTTCAGAGAGAAATGAACTGTGTGGAGGATGTCATGAGCAGCCATTCGAGGATTTGGCAGAAAGAGAAACAAAACAT
Source organism: uncultured Desulfobulbaceae bacterium (assembly GCA_947260045.1). Classification (GTDB taxonomy): domain Bacteria; phylum Desulfobacterota; class Desulfobulbia; order Desulfobulbales; family Desulfobulbaceae; genus CAMYOP01. The sequence continues at coordinate 8,254 of CAMYOP010000094.1, read as the reverse complement.
TCAGCCTTGACCTGTGCCAAATGTCACCCCCGCCATGGTCAACTCATGGCATGTCAGGATTGTCATGGTGAAATTGTCCATACTAAAGAGATGCATGAAAAGTTTGAGCATTGCGGTGAGTGCCACTCAATTGCCCATAAACTTGAAAAATAGCGTCGATTCCTGCTTGGAAATAAGGAGAACAGGGGGTAGCTTGATTTATAACTCTTCCTGCTGTTAATGTTTGGACAGAGATGAAAAAAAAATCTACTGCGCACTGTTTTGAAAACGATTTTTTACATAATCGTATAAAAGCCTATCTGTTGCAACAAGCGGGGCGAGAATCTCTCTTGTTGCAGCATCATTGACATCAAAGAGGGGTGTCTGGGTTGATTTATTGATTTTTCCCTCCTGTTTGACCATCTTTATACTGTAGCGCTGACAAAAAATTTCAAGAAAAGCGTCATATTGCTCAGTGAGCCCTATGTCTCTGAAAAGGTTGATATTATCTTTGGCCTCAGTAAAATTTGCATCATTAATTTTAGCAGGCTTATGATCCAAAAAATATCTGGTTTGACAATTGTCAAACAGGTGTGCTCCAAGTCCATTGATGGTATCTACAAATTTTTGCAGCTCTTTTGGTTTTTTAAAGTCGATATCGTTCATAGCAAGTGACAGGTTTTGAAAATCCCTGTGATGTTTTGCAAAGAAATTGTGCTGCTGGTTTATTCCTATTCCTTTGATCCAGTTCATGTGGGAGTGCAGCTGCCTGTAGGGGTCCCTGATTATGGCATACAGTTCTATCCCTGATGAGCCTGTGATACTCTTTTTGATTTCGCCAGCAGTCAGATGTCCAGAAAGGAAAGCACACGATTTTTGTAGCTCTACCAAATCATGCAGGGCATGTGGTTCAACGTGAATTTTTACCTGGTCCTCTCTGAAAATCGATCTGGCAAAGATGTTAAATGAACTGCCAGCAGTTTTCGGTATATGCATAAATATAATTTTAGGAAGGCTTGTTTCTACAACAGAATGTATCTGACTTATGTCATAACGTTTTAAAATTGTATTTGTTTTCCCTGTACCAAGAGACAGGGTCTTGAAACCTGCAGATTTGAAGTTGGCTGGCATTTTGAAATAAAAGCCGCAGTTTCCATTGGGATGTAAGGCTGTTTCAAGGAGATCTATCCTGGGCCGATCTGCTATGCACCCCCCTATTTTTTTATCATCTCCGTAAAAAAATACTTCCACAGGTGTTTTTTTCCGCAGACGGTGAAAACACCACCCTGAGATGTAGTGATCATTGACGATATCAACAGCCAGTTTAAATAATTTTTTTCGCATTGCTTTTAAAAGAGCTGAGTCTTTTCATGATTTGTAACTGATTTCTTGGCGGCGGGTTTTGAGCCAGCTTGTAAACATCGTAAACATAAGTCCCACGTGGGTTATAAGGACGACATCATAGGGGAGTCTAAAACGAATTCTTGTTAAGAATATTGCATGAAAAAGAGCGCTGCTAAAATAGATCAGAATGAATAGTGATTCTATTTTTGAAAGAGGTTTTTTCCTTATATATAGGAGCCTTATGAGAAGGCACAATAGCAGGGGATAGTACGTGGTGAACATGACCAAATCGCGCAGAAAGTTACTGTCTTCTGCACTATGATATTTGTTTCTGAAATTGAAATGGTGAAGAAGTTTTTTCATATAGAGTTTGAAAGCGTTTCCAGGTTGCTCCCGCCAAAATTTCACAGCAAGACTTTTATAGTACCTGTCTTCTTCAATTTCGCTCATACCCCTTGTTTGTTCAGTAACATCCTCTGTGATGGATTTCCACCAGGCATTTACGTTGGTATTGGGATTGTTCCCCCAGTAGAGAGTATCTCCACCATGTGCTGATATGGGAACAAAGGCATTGTAGACTTTATAATTTCTATACCACCAGGGAGCAAAACAGAGAATAACAACCAGAGCGCTAATGAGTCCTTTGCTGAGATTGTTCCAGCCTTTCCAAACGCAAAGCCAGATGATCAGCAGTGGCGGTAAAAAGATTCCTGTGGGATGAACCATGATGATTGCTGCAGAAACGAGACCGAAAATGATTGCTCGCGTCTTTGTGAAAGGGGTGCTCTGCATTAATCTGATCTGGATGAGCAGGAGGAGGGTAAAAAGCGTTTGAGGGTAAAGGGTTCCTGCTGTATAGAAAAGCACTCCATAAAGCAGTACATACATGGCTGACAGGACAATTCCTGACTCTGCACCTTCATCACGCAAAATAGCACGCATAAGGTAGATACAGCCGGCAAGAACTATAAAATTAAGATATCGAAGAAAGGTAATATTGGCTCCAAGCAGCATAAATGGAGCGAGAAAAGCAGGATAGCCAGGTGTGCGCCATGAGGAAGGAGTTGTTCCGTCCAGGGTGTACCCTTTTCCTTCAACCATATTACTTGCAAGCTGGTGATAGACTTTCTCGTCGGGAAAGTTGAGTTCATTTCCAAGGTGAATTGAGTAAAAAAGACCACAAAAAAGAAAGATCAGCGTTATGCTGTGAACCACGATGGTACATTCTTTAGTTGAAGGTGTTAAAAATCTGTTAAGCATGATGTGTGGGCCCATCTTATAATTTAAATTTACGCCTTTGCTATACTAAGATAGACAGAGAAATGTAAGGTGAAATTGTGAGAGTAGTACGGAGACGAGGCTTTTAAGCCCTCTGCAAGGGTGTGGGATTTCTCTAGGTCTCTCAGGGAAACAAACTGCTGCCTGTGTGGCAAGGTAGCAGTTTTTTAAGAAAAATAGTTTAATACTCAGCAGGTAGAGACCAAGGAATTTCTACTCAACCGTTGCTCCTTTCCCCAACTGAAATCTTGGGCTTTTTCCTGCATCAACACCATTCCCCACCATTTCATGAACGACTGCTCCGTTGACAATTAATATTCCTGGCGAGCCGTTGGTGTTTGAAACTTTATTGTTATTTAATTTAAAAGCAGTGGAGTTGTTTATCGAAATGCCAGGGAGCATGCTGTTGGTAACCATATTGCCTTCCACAATACCAAAAGATTCATTTGCGAGAGCTATACCCACGGCTCCTGTATTTTATACGAAATTATGCTCGATGATTATAGGTGCTTTTAATTCTCCAGCTGACCGGCCAGTGATTCCAGGTTTATCCTCACCATTATCAAAGATGATATTATAGCTGATTGTCGGATGGGGTTTACGATTCACTCTGTGCCTGCCTTGAGGGGCACCCTCTTTTGTTAATATGCCACCACCTGGGTTATCATGGAGGATATTTCCCATGACCAATGGTGCAGCACCATGTTTTATTCCCAGGCCTGGAGCGATGGTCCCGCCAAGAGATGAATCAGTATTGTTAAACATTTCATTTCCCAGGATGGAAGGACTTGAGAAATGGTTGCAGCCAATACCTAGGCCAGTGGAACCATGAATGATGTTGTTATAGAGTACTGCCGATGCCTGATGTTTGATGTTTTCTTCCCTAAAATCTCGACGGGGGCCAGGTGAATCCTGATCATAATAGACAACATGACTCCCTATCCCTGTACTTCCCATGTTCTGAATGAGACAATTGGTTATGACGGGGCTTGCTCCTCTTACATTTAAGCCATGGGCATGGCCGGGAATATGATGATCCTGCAGTGGTAGGTTTTGAATGGTGAAGCCGTCAATGATTGATTTCCGGCCAACACCAGGATCAAAGTCTATCATTCCATGTTTGGATGGTTTTGCTTTGGATCCGTCAATGATTGTCCTAAGTGTTCTGCGAGGCATTTTCAGGTGAGCATTTTTAAATGCTAACAAGTCGTTCCCATTTTCACTGGCATCTGAGATGAGTCTGACGCCATCTTTCATTATTAATTGTTCATAATAGGTTCCTGCTTTGACAAGGACAGTATCACCAGATTCTGCAGCATTTAAGGCGGCCTGGATGGAGGTGTGATCGTCAGGAACGTTTATAGTGTTACCGTTTTTATGAAAATCTGTATCTATTAAGGAGAGAGCCTTTTCGCTGGCCTTTGCAAGCCCAATTTCGATGGCTTTTTTAATCAATGGAATTTCAACTTTTTCACTGCTTTGTTTGGCAATTACTTCAGCGGGAAAGCCACTGAGTCTATCCTGGACTTTTCGGCGCTGCTGGTTGCGCATTTTTTTCTGCATTCCACCCTGCATTCTCTGTTGCATATTTTGCTGCATCTTTTCGATATTGCGACGCATATCCTCATCAGGTAAATTGTTCATGTCTGGAGGGTTCCCATCAGTTTCACCAAACGTCTGGATTGGTAAACACAGCAAGACAGTTGCCAGGAAAATTGTGAGGGATAAGAGAAAATGTTTCTTTAATATCGTGAGCATGCAGAGACCTTTTGCCTTGTGAAAATTTTAAATGTATTAAATTTATCAGATACTATTACCTTATGTTCCCTGGAATTTTGTGTCAAATAAATTTCCAAGCTAAAATAGCTGCCAGCTGACCACATGCTTCAGCTTATAACTCCTGAAATAGAGAGACAAATTTCTTTCCCTGTTACCAAAATGTGTTACTATAAGGAATAAAAAATTTGAGAGTTTATTTGCTGTGAATTTTATACTTTATTTCTTTACTTTCATAATTCTATCACTAGCTCCGGTATGCATCTACGCGCAGGAGCTATTGGTCCCCGATGATTATGATACCATCATGGAAGCTATGGAAGAGGCTGAATATGGTGATACCGTCGTCGTGGATGAAGGTGTCTACAACGAACGAATCAAGATAAAAGAGGGTGTTAATCTTGTAAGCTTTGCTGGGGATGATGGCGATGAACTTGTCGCTGGACCTGGTAATTACAAAGTGTTGAAAAGGGCACTTCGTACTATCATTGACGGGAGCGATATTGACGAAGCTGGATATCTGGTCAGCTTTCCCCAGGATACTTCAGCCCCCATGCTTATTGATGGCTTCACCATGAGAAACATGCCGAAATATTTGTCAGGGGTCAATTATTTTATCCTCGAAGTTCGGGGGTGCTCACCAGATGTCACAAATAATATTATTTATGGCAACGAAAGCTGGGGAGGGATGTTAGTTACCGGACTGGGTGTTGGAATGGGACCAGCACTTGAAACCACAGCAAAGCCACTTGTGAAAGGAAACGTAATCTACGCCAACCAGGGCCCGGGTATTGCCAATGGCGCTAACTCCAGAGCATTCATTACTGAAAATGAGATTTTTGATAATTATTTTCCAGGTGCTGCCAATGTTGATTCGGATGCTGCGGCCATAGGTCTACGCTCATATGCTCGGCCGATTATCGAAAACAACGATTTATACGGCAACGGTGGTGGTGTTGGTGCTTTAAACCTTGAAGATTATACTGAAGATTTGATAATCAGAAATAATAGAATCTTAAATAACAGAAGAGCCGGTATAGGGATTCGGGTTATTGATGGTACGGCAACCAATATCAGGATGATTATTGAAAGTAATCAGATATCAGGTAATTTGAAAGCAGGTATAATGCTCTCCAAGGTTGATTGGGTCAGGATTCGTTTGAATACTATCTTTGAAAATCGACGATCTGGAATTTTTGCAACCAATGTTGATGATATAGAGATCCATGATAACGAAGTGTATGGTAACCTGACATCTGGCGTTCGTTTAATTGATGTCCCGTTTATCTCTCTTAAAAACAATCACATCTATCGAAACCTGGCCGCAGGACTTGATATTGCTGGTTGGGTCAGATAATTTTTGGGGAATGGATTGTATAGTTATTCTGCAGATATGTCCTGCTGGCCGTTAAAGACCATGCAAAAGATAATTACCCTCTCATTTCTAGTATTTTTTTTGGCCACAGCATCTTACCCGGTGTTGGCAAGAACGATCCATGTTCCGGCTGAATTTGCAAAAATTGAGCAAGCTGTTTTACGTGCTGCTGAAAATGATACTATCCTGGTTGGACCTGGTGAGTATATTCTTGATTATGGGAATATTTTAATTGAACAGGACCAACTTACTTTGAAGAGTACAGACGGGCCTGAAAAAACAATAATAAAAGGACGGGCCGATAATCCCGTTATAAGTCTTTCCGAAGGCAGTAGAGTATTCATTGAAGGCTTTACAATTACCAGCTTTCACGATGATGAATTTATATCGGTCAGAGGTGGTGGGATCTTTTGTGCGTCCTTGTCTATTCCAGTTATCATGAATAATATTATAAAGGACAATAGAGCGATTTTTGGTGGGGCGATTTTTTGCGCAAACAGATCAAATCCTAAGATCAGGAATAATAAAATCATTGGCAATTACGCATCAACTTCGGGTGGAGGAATATTTTCCAACAGAGCCACACCAGATATTTATAGCAATCGTTTTGAGAATAATCGTGCCTCGACCTCGGGAGGTGGCATTTTTATCAATAGAGACACTGCAATCATCAGAGGAAACATTTTTTGGAAAAATAGTTCAAGATCAGGAGGCGCCATTGGCGCGGAAAGGTCATCTACAGCAATTATTAATAATACAATGGTGGCAAATTCCGCAGAGTTTGGCGGTGGAATCATGGTTGATGGCGGTCCTGTAAGAATGGCAAACCTGATTCTATGGCAAAATGATGATGATTTGTATTATACGGGGTATAGTCCTTTTTCAAGGCCGGCATTTTCCGATATTAGCGATGGGGATTTCCGAGGTGTAAATGGAAATAGTATGGTTGATCCACTATTTGCTGATATGGAAAATGGTAACTTTGTTTTGTCGGAAAATTCTCCCTGCATTGATGCAGGAAACCCGGAACCAATGTTTTTTGATACAAATGGGTCAAAAAACGATATGGGCGCTTATGGTGGTCCAAAACCGTATTCGGAGTAATTACTTATGAGTAGTATGTTGAAAAGAGCAAATTGGACAGGAATCTGGATAGCAATAATAGTATTGTTAATAGGATTATCTGGAGAGGTTTTAGCAAAAAATATTCGAGTGCCAAACGATCATTCTACCGTGCAGGCCGCTCTTGACGCTGCTGCCAAGGGTGATACGGTGAAAGTCGCACAGGGTACTTTTAAAGAAAATATCAAGCTAAAGTCAGGTGTTATCTTACAGGGTGGCTGGGATAAGAGTTTTTCTAAAAGAAATATACGCGGTAATGAAACCATCTTAGATGGCTCAAAAAATGCTGGTTATGTAGTTCTAGGGGCTGATGGAGCTACCATTGACGGTTTTACAATTATGAATGGAAGCCGTAAAGAACTGAGCGATAACACCACAATTGGTTCAGGTCTATATTTACGAAATACTTCACCAACTATAATAAATAACCTCATAAAATAAAATGAACCGTCAGGTGTTTATTGTAACCACAGCAAGGCTGTTATTAAAAATAATATCATCAAAAGTAATAAAGAAGCTGGAATTTTTATGGAAAAGGATTCCAACCTTACTATCCATGGCAATACCATTACTGATAACTCTTTTGCAGGCATCAGTGCAGGAGATAAACCTGCCAATAAACCAAATTCGCAGTTTAGTGTTCAGAATAATACCATAAGTCTCAATGGGAAAGCCGGAATTGATGCGTCCTCAGCCAGTGGAAAAATTGCCAATAACCTTATTTTCAAAAACGCTGATGCTGGTATTCGGGTTATCATCGGTCCTCTTGATATTATCAATAACACTGTTCTCGATAATGCCAGGGCTGGCCTTAATGTCTTGAATCCAAATACGCAGCCCACGGTAAAAAATAATATCTTTGCCTTTAATGATGAGGCTGGCATTCGCTCACCAAAAGGCGGCTACACCCATAACCTTGTTTTTGATAATAACATCACCGGTGATTGCAATCCTGATTATCTCTGGTGTGTTAAAAACCAGTTTGGTGGCTATGAAGATGAGGACAGTGTTGTAAAAACAAAAAATATCATTGCTGACCCTCTTTTTGTTGATCCTGAAAAAGATAATTATCGTCTCAAAGCCGGTTCACCTGCAATTGATGGTGGTGATCCTGATAAAAAGTTTAATGATGTAAATTTCCTTCCGTCCCTTGGTCTCGATATCAATGATATGGGTGCTTATGGAGGACCTTTTACTCTTCCAGAAAAAAGAAATGGCAATAACGCTCCAAAAGCACGTATCGCCTTTGATGAAACTGCGTACGTGGGTGACAGGTTAAAGTTTGCCGGACTTAACAGCATAGATCCCGATGGTGATGCAATTAGCTATAACTGGGTATTAGAGACTAAACCTGCTGGAAGCAAAGCAAAAATTAAAAAG
>CAMYOP010000093.1 GCA_947260045.1 uncultured Desulfobulbaceae bacterium | reverse complement strand
ATTTTCCAGACCTTGTCTGCACCTAGGCTGGAGTAAGGAGGCATACCACCATCAGGTACTCCGCTGAAAATAATTTCAAACAAGTCATTTTCTTCCATGTCAGCTCCTACCAATTCTGGACCAATATCGCCTTCGAAATGGTATCCATGACATGCTGCGCAATTATCTTCGTAAAGATATTCCCAGGCTTCCATCGTGTTATGATCGATTCCAGGGTACGGATTATTCAGATCACCGACAATAGTGCTCGCCATTGCTTCCTGCCATGGGATGTCTGTACCCAGCTTCTGCATGTAGGCAACTATTGCATCCATCTCGTTTTGCCCTTCCAGCGCCTTGATTTCATCACTGGTGTAAGGGAAGCCAAGTACATCCATTTTATGTTGAATACTTTTGGGATCAAGATTGGCTTTAGAGAGCCAGTCATAGTCAGGCATGTTGGTTTTCGGAACCATTACCCGCGGTGATTCCATATGCTTATAATGCCACTCGTCTGGATATTTTCCACCAAGTCTCGCCAAGTCAGGTCCAGTTCGTTTGGAACCCCAGAGAAATGGTCGGTCGTAGACGAATTCTCCGCTTTTAGAGTAGTCGCCATATCGAATTACTTCGGCAACCAGTGGTCGTACGGTTTGAGTGTGACAGTTATTACAGCCTTCACGGATATAAACATCACGTCCTTCCTGCTGTAGAGCAGTATATGGTGTGACAGACTCTATGCGGTCTGCCTCAGTGTTGACCCAGAGAAATGGAAGAACCATTGTTACCATTGTACCAACAAGAATCGCGCCGGTAGCCATAATCAACAAAAGGACAGGCTTTTTTTCCCAAATCATAGTGACCCTCCTTTACGCTGTTTGAGCGGCTGCAGTTGGGACAGAATCACCCTCTTGCACCGTCTTGATAAGATTATAGATAAATACGAGAATACCAGCGAAATAGATCAAGCCGCCGCCGGCTCTGATCCACCAGTATGGGTACATCTCGACCATGGTTTCCATAAAAGTATAGGTCAGGCTGCCATCAGCGTTCATAGCATTCCACATTCCTGCTTGCAATACTCCGGCAATCCAGAGGGAAAAGGACCAAATTAGCTGGCCCACCAGAATCAGCCAAAAATTTAAATTGGCCAAAGGAATAGAGTAAAGCTTTTTGTCGTAGAGCCGCGGAACCAAAAAGTAGATACTGGCAATGGAGATCATAGACACCCAGCCCATGGTTCCCATGTGAATATGTGCCGGTACCCAGTCAGTATAATGAATAAATGCGGAAAAGGTTCTAATTGCCTGCATGGGTCCCTGCAGTGTCTGCATACCATAAAAAGTTATGCCGACGATCAGGAATTTCACCAGATAATTTTCCCGCATTTGATGCCACTGGCCGTTCATAGAGAGGTATCCGTTAAATACCGAGCCCCATGATGGTGCAATCAGCATGACTGAAAAAGCCATGGCCAGGGTCTGGATCCAATCAGGAACAGGGGTCCATAACAGGTGATGGGCACCAGTCCACAGATACATAAAGATAAGACTCCAGAAGGCGATAATCGAAAGCCGGTGGCTGTAAATAGGCACACCTGTCGATTTCGGTAGAAAGTAATAAAACATGGCCAGTGGAGGCGCAGTCAGGGCCATTGCCACCGCATTATGTGCGAACCACCAATGAACGTTGGCGTCATTTGTACCGGCATACGCTGAGTATGATTTGAAAAGTGACACAGGCATTGCCGCCGAGTTAACCAGGAAGAGGATTGCTACCCCGACCAGTGAGGCCATCATGTACCAGAGGGAGATGTACATATGTTCCTCTTTGCGTTTCATGATGGTCATGAAAATGTTAACGGCAAAGGCAACCCAAAGGATGACGATCATCAAGTCGATGGGCCATTCCATTTCATGGTATTCCTTGCTTGTGGTGTATCCAAGAAGCAAGGTGACAGCAGAAGCGATGATGGTAATATTAAAGAACCAGAGTTGGAAGCGAGCTAGAGCAGGACTCCAGATTGGAGTTTTGCAGAGGCGCTGGACTATGTAGAAGAAAGTAGCAAAGATTACGCCGACACCCCATCCGTAGATGCCTGCATTTGTGTGGATAGGACGAAGACGTCCAAAGGTCAGATAAGGCCCAAAATTGAGCCTGGGGTCGACCATCTGGAAGGAGACGATCACACCGACCAATACGGCAACCACTCCCCAAATGATGCTCCAGGTAATGAAGCTTTTGACAATGTCAGTGTCATACTGCGTTTGATTCATAGACTACCTCCTTTACGCTTCTAATTTATACACCCCAGCAGATGTAATAATACGCAAGTCGAAACAAGTACTTCCCGTGTACTTACAACCAAGTAAAACGTTCGTTCAGAACTCCAATAAATGGATCACTGCTATAATTTTTTTTAGGCTAAAGTGGTAATGATTTTTATAGGTTAATTTCATAATACTATAAAAAAAAGAAAATCAAAATTCTTTCCAGCCTTTTTTGTTGATAAAGATTATCATTCACACTTTCTATCATATGTGGATATAACTGTAAAGAGATTATCATCTTTGCTTACTGGAATCGTTAGATAAATGCTTGTTTGTCTTGCTGGCTTTTTCAAAAGCATTGGGCTGCAAGGAAAGTTGCTGTGGTTGGTTTGGGGAAAAGAATGAAGATTTCTTGCAGCTTTGTTTTTCAGCACCTGTAATTAACTTGATAATCGGTCAAAAAAAATGCTAAAAAGTTTCGAAAAAAATATCGTGAGCTGGACATTGGTTATCACTAAGTTGAATTAAAATCAGAGGGGTGACCAGGTGAAGCTGCAGGCAAAGTATATGTTAACTTTTTTTAGCTCTACACTCATTACACTCCTTGTTGTAGGTGTTGTCAGCTACGGGTTGTACCAACTTAATCATACAACTAATTATCTGGTGACAATTAACAGCAGAATTCTAGAAAACGCTAATCTGTATGAAAAGGAACTGGCAAAATCCCGCAGAGCGGAGAAAGAATTTTTTATTTTTCCTGATAACCCTAAAAAACAAACTAAATATGTTGGTAATTGGGAAGCCTCCATGACGAAAATTACCGGTTATCTTGATAAGCTGGAGGATCTTTTCATTACAGAGCGACATAAAGAGATGCTGAACCTGGTTCTTCAGGCCAAAGGAATTATAGCGGAAAATAAACAAGAATGAGCACGAGTGGTTATAAAGTATCAAGCAACAAAGTCTTATGATTCTGTCAATGTAGCAGAGTATAGCTTGTTTAAAAAAAGAACTCATACCCTGGAAGACATAGCCGTTAAGCTCTCTGAGTATGGATTTGTGGAGGTTGACAAGGGGCGTAAGCATATAGATGCTATTCAGAAAAAAACAAATAATGCTATCAGGATAGTGTCAGTAATTGCTATTATTTTATGGGGCCTTGTAATTCCCATCGTGTTTGCTCGCAGAGTGACCTCTGTTATCTTAAATCTCAGTAAAGTTTCCGACGAAATCTCCAAAGTTACTATTTCTCTTCCTGCTTTCTTCTTATTCGCTATGAGCTTGACAGTTAGCGGCTCAAAATGTATACAGCGTATTGTTTCGAACTCTATGTTTTTCAGTTACTATTTCCCTCAGGCCAAGATTTATTGGCACTAAATTACACCCATGCTGGAAATCAAGTATTTCCTGGTGTAAATATGAAATGTTACAATCTATGAGCTTCCTAATTCTTTTAGAAGCGTTATTTAAGAAGTAAATTTTTGAACTTTTAATGTAGTTAACAAAATGGTCGAATAATGAAAGTATCTGTTTTAGTGTTTTTTTGTTGCCTTGCTTTTACGTTTGGTTCAGTGGCGCATGGGGAGACCTCTGCTCTTGCCCAAGGAAAAATCCAGGAGAACCTTGAACGACTTATCCAGTCCAATAATTGCCCATCCTGTGATCTCACAGGAGTTGATTTAAATCGGGTTGATTTGTCTGGAGCAAACCTGGAAGGTGCTATTCTTGTTGGGGTGAAATTTTTTTTAGCAAACCTGTCTGGCGCAAACCTGCAAGGAGCTAATTTACAGGGCGCAGGAATGGGCGGAGCCGACCTTGCTAATGCTGACCTGCGAGGAGCCAACCTGACAGGGGCTGTACTTGATGGGGCCTATCTGATTGGGGCTAAAATGGATGGGGAAGTCAAAACCCGTAAGAAAAACAGTGAAGAAGATGTCGCAGGTGTTGGAGAAAAATATCATAAACGCGATGAAAAACAATCTAAGCCAAAACCTGTCACCTCAGATATGACCATAAGTAAGCGAACGGATCTTGAGGAGGTTCCCTCAACTCCTGTTGTGCCTGAACAAAAAGTGCCTGAAGCAAAAGAGATAGTGGCTACCCCAAAAAAGCAGAAACAGCAGACAGGTGAGAAGCAATCTCCCTCTCAGGTCCCTGAGCAAAAAAAGAGCGCCCCGAAAATAGTTGATAAGCCATTACCTTCGCTGAAAAACTCAAAAAAACTGATTGCTATTGCTGATGTACAGCTTCCTCCAGAAAAGTTGAAAGAAATTTCGGGTGGGTTTGATGATGACATCACACCTGCTGCTTCCCAGGAAGAGATCAAGGAAGAACAGGCAAATATAGCTGAAAGCAATACTTTGTCTGAAAGTGGTGCAAGTGATAATGAGCCAGGATTTTTTGATCAGATCGGAAAATCCATTCAGTCGTTTTTTGGTGACAGTGCTCCCATAGTAAAAGAGGAAAAGTCAGAAACTTTTCAGACCGTAGAGTCTCAACTTGAGCCAGCAAAGCAGGAAATCGAAGTCGCCCTCAATAAACCTGAGGCGCCGGCGAATGAGCCCCTGGTGGAAGAAGTTTTTATTGCTGCAGAGGCTGAACCAGTGATTGAAGCAATAGCCAAAGAAGAAATTACAGCAGTACCTAATAGGGGAGAAGACACTGTCAAGGCTCAGCAAGCAGTTGAAGAAACTGTTACAGAGGTAAAAGATACTCAAAACCAGTCAACAAAACCTGCGCTCAGTCATGAAGAGCGAGTGCTTGAAGCCTGGAGAAAAGAACTCAAAGAGAAACTGTTGGATGAAAAAAGATGTGTTGCCTGCGATTTAAGTGGCGTTGATTTATCTGGCAAGAACTTGTCAGGAGTGGATCTGGAAAGGGCTACCCTGCGTAATTCCAATCTTGCGGAGAGCGATCTTTCAGAAGCAAACCTCAAAGGAGCTGATTTGTCGGGTTCTAACCTGAGAAACGTGGTTTTTGATGAAGCTGATCTTTACAACGCCAACTTTACAGATACTGATTGTACAGGTGCAACATTTACGGATTCCCTTATCGATTCAGCCGATTTTACTGGCGCACTTGGTTTAAAGTTGAAAGAAAATTAACGGGATTAATCGCTACCTTTTTATCCGCAGAATACCAAAGGGTAAAATCGGTAAGAAGAAAGAGACGCAATATTTGGGAAAACAGACTTGACATAAATCTCGCTATTCGATATAAAGTGAAGTTCGATTTTGTTAATGTGAGTTGTTAGAGAGAATATAAGGATTTGATTGAAAATAGGAGTTTTTCATGGCCAACCATAAGTCTGCACTGAAAAGAGATCGTCAGAGCAAAGTTCGCCGTATGCGCAACCGGATGAATAAAACTAAAATGAAAGGCGCAATTCGTAAGGTGGAAGAAGCTCTGGTAGCTGGATCAGAAGACCAGGCCAAAGCTGCTTTACAGATAGCAGTTCCAATTATCGAAAGAACAGCAGTTAAAGGCTCTATCCATAAGAAGGCCGCATCACGTAAAGTCTCCAGGCTGACCAAACGCGTCAACCGTATGCAGCCTCTTGGCTGAAACTCATAAACAGTTATAAGTTTCTAGTAGAGAAGGTAATCAAGCCATGGAAGAACAATCGCTCTTCCATGGCTTTTTTTGTTTTATCGATATCCTGAAGATTGTCATTACAGGATAAAACCTTACCCCCAAAATATTATGTATTTCCCTGATCAGGAAACATTTGGCCGGATGCTTTTTCAATCCGGACTTGTCCCTATACATCGTACCATCATTGCCGACCTGGATACCCCTCTAACCATTTTTGCCAAGGTTGCAGGTCAGGAACAACATGCTTTTCTTTTTGAAAGTATGGAAGGGGGAGAGAAATGGGGGCGCTATTCATTTATCGGCCTTGATCCGCTTCTTACCTTTGAGTCAGTAAAAGATATCGTTACGCTAAAAAAATGCAGTGAGGAAGATCCTGTTATCCAAAAAGGAGTCAACCCCCTGCAGGAGCTGCGTACTCTGCTGAAATCTTTCAATGCTTCCAATGCCAAAGGGCTTCCTCGTTTTTATGGAGGAGCTGTTGGTTTTCTCGGCTACGACATGGTTCGTTTTGTCGAGGACATCCCTGATGCCCATACCCTCCTCGATATGCCAGACAGCTCATTTATGGTTCCTCGTCTCGTCCTGATACATGATTCAGTTGATCAGACTCTGACCATTGTCTGTAATGTTTTAAGCGACGATGATGTAAAATACAAGGATGCGTATGCAGATGCCAAGGCACGTATAAATCAGGTCGTTGAAAATTTAAAGAATCCACTTCCTGATAATCTGACCGATTCACAGACCCCTGTTTCACCCCATGCGTTTCATTCAAATATGGATGAATCCACATTTGAGCAAATGGTTGAGCAGGCCAAAGAGTACATACTTGCCGGCGATATCATCCAGGTAGTGCTCTCCCAGCGATTTCATACAAAGACACCTTTGCAACCATTCACTCTGTACAGAGCTCTGCGCCATATTAATCCCAGTCCATATCTGTTTTATGTACGGCTTGGCGAGGTGGTGCTCATTGGTTCTTCACCTGAGATTCTTGTCAGGCTGGAAAATAATGAAATAGAGCTGCGGCCGATTGCGGGAACCCGTAAACGTGGGAAGACCCCTGAAGAGGATCTGGAGCTGGAAGAAGAACTCCTTGCCGATCCCAAAGAATGCGCTGAACATCTTATGCTGGTTGATCTTGGTCGTAATGATGTAGGCCGGGTTGCTGCTGGTGGTTCTGTTTCAGTGGAAGACTTACTGGTGATAGAGCGGTATAGTCATGTCATGCATATCGTTTCAGGTGTTCGCGGCAGGCTTGCAGAGGGTAAAGATCAGTTTGACGTTCTTGAAGCTTGTTTTCCAGCTGGTACTGTCAGCGGTGCTCCCAAAATCAGAGCCATGGAAATTATTGACGAACTGGAGCCGGAAAGACGCGGTCCCTATGCTGGAGCTGTCGGATATTTCGGTTTTTCAGGGAATATGGATTTTTGTATAACCATTCGTACTTTTGTTATGAAAGGTGATGATCTCTGGATACAAGCCGGGGCTGGAATTGTTTCTGATTCTGTTCCGAAAAAAGAATTTGAAGAAACCATTAATAAGGCCAAGGGGCTTCGCCGGGCTGTTGAACTTGCAGAGCAGGGGTTTTAGGCTGTGATTGTCATAATAGATAACTACGATTCTTTTACCTTCAATATTGTACAGACACTTGCAAGCAAGCCTCCGAGTGCATCTGCTGATTGGAAGGCACCTGATATTAGAGTCCACAGGAATGATAAAATAACGGTGGCTGAAATTGCTGCCATGGAGCCTGATCGTCTTCTTATCTCTCCTGGTCCGTGTACACCGACCAAGGCTGGTATATCAGTTGAGGCTATTCGTTATTTCAGTGGCAAGGTACCGATTCTTGGCGTTTGTCTTGGTCATCAATCAATTGGAGAGGCTTTCGGCGGTAAGGTCATACGTGCTGGCAGAGTTATGCATGGTAAGACCAGCCCAGTCCATCATGATGGCAAAGGTGTTTTCACCAGTTTAGACAATCCTTTTGACGGCATGCGCTATCACTCACTTGTGGTAGAAGAAACTTCTCTGCCTGATTGTCTTGAACCAACAGCCCATACCGATCAGGGTGAATTGATGGGAGTCCGTCATAAGAGTCTTGATATTGAAGGTGTTCAATTTCATCCGGAATCTATTATGACTGATGCTGGCATTATTTTGCTCCATAATTTCCTTAGACCCGATTACCCAACTCTTCTTCGATAATAAATTTTTCACTGGAACCAGGAATCATGATCAGAGAAGCAATAGCAAAGATTATCATTGGTAAAGATCTGGATGAGCAGCAGATGGTTGCTGTTATGCAGGAAATCATGAATGGTGAAGCAACCCAGGCTCAGATAGGCAGCTTTATAACTGCACTGCGAATGAAAGGCGAGACCATCGACGAAATCGTCGGTGCTGTCAGAGTCATGCGGGAAAAGGCCACCTTCGTCGATACTGGTGTTGATACCGCTGCTGGCGAAATATTAATGGATATTGTCGGTACTGGTGGTGACGGCTCCGGCACCTTTAATGTCTCAACAACTACCTCTTTTGTAGTTGCTGGAGCAGGGGTAACTGTTGCAAAGCATGGAAATCGGGCTGTCTCCTCAAGTTGTGGGAGCGCTGATGTGCTTGAAGCACTTGGGGTGGATTTGTCCATGCCTGCTGATAGGGTTGGTGAGTGTGTTCGCACCGTTGGTATCGGTTTTCTTTTTGCTCCCATGCTGCATGGAGCCATGAAGCATGCCATTGGCCCAAGGCGTGAAATTGGTATTAGAACGGTTTTTAATATTCTAGGGCCCATGACAAATCCTGCAGGCGCCAATGTTCAGTTGACTGGGGTGTTTGCAAAAGAACTGACAAGTGTGGTTGCAGCGGTTCTCGGGCGGCTTGGCATGAAAAGAACTCTGGTTGTCTGGGGTGAAGGCAATTTAGATGAGCTTACCATTACTGGAACGTCTCATGTTGCAGACGCCCATAATGGACAAGTGGAAAATTATACCATAGAGCCAGAGGATCTCGGTCTTGCCCGCGGCTCTCTTGAAGATATAAAAGGCGGCGCAAGTGCTCAGGAGTCAGCAAGCCAGGTACGTGAGGTGTTAGCTGGCAACAAAGGGGCTAAGCTTGACATGGTTCTGCTTAATGCAGGTGCTGCCCTTTTAGCTGCAGAAAAGGTAGGAAATCTGCAGGAAGGGGTTGATCTTGCCCGTGAAACAATAAATTCTGGTGCTGCACTCAAAAAGCTTGATGCACTGGTTGAATTTTGTAAGGCTTAATTTAATAATATTTTTATGATTCTTGATACTATTGTTGCCAGAAAGCATGAAGAAGTTCTTGTCTTAAAAAAGAGCGGTATTCATTTACCAGATGTTGAAATCACCCCTCCCAGAGGGTTCCAAAAAGCATTAACCGATTACAAAGGTGTTGCTATTA
>CAMYOP010000092.1 GCA_947260045.1 uncultured Desulfobulbaceae bacterium | reverse complement strand
GCAAATCTGTACCCATTAAGAGCAATCCCACGAACAAAACGGGCAACAGCTTCAGTTTCAGACGCACCCGCTATGACATCATCAAAAATATGGCTCATTCCAAGAACTCCGCAGGTCACGGAATAGGTTTTTTCAGGCACTGCCATTGTGTTGTAATCCAAGTTATAATAGGCTGATAAAAGTTCTATAGTAAACCCCATCGAGGCCCCACACTCGGAATTCCAGCCCATATCAACAACCTTCCCCTTTTCGTAACGAACAAATTTGATGTCTCTAGAACCGCAATCAAGCAGAACAAAATCATCGTCTTGGATAAGTTGTTCTCCACCTCTAGCTAACGCAGTCAACTCATTGATACTTTTCTTACTCCGTTTTTTGGCATTATGGCCTGTTGCCAAATCGGCCAGAAAAGATTTGTCTATATCCTTGGTAGCAATAACACTGGGTGCGTTCTGTTGCCTGGTATCAAAAATCTTACAGTAAGAAGTGCCAAAATCAGCAAGTAACATAAAATATTTTTGTAATCAAAATTGAGAATGTATTAAAGAGGAGTTGAGCAGCCCTGGCCGACAAAATTGAATAAAAAAGACATTACAAAGGAAAACATAAAAAATGAATCAAGTTATTACGCCAGATAGTTCCAAAAAGGCTTCTATTTTTGCCCTGGCACTACTTCCTGCTGTCACATCACAATCCACATAGAGTGCACGCGGATGCTTAGTGGCCAAATGGTACGCAAGTGCTGTTTTGGCACAAAAAGACTGAGCAAAGAAAACAGTTGGGATATCGTTATTAACGTGCATTTCGAGCTCCAGATTAGCGGGTGTTTTATTTTCCATACACCTTGTCCAGCCATACACATGCGTTGTCTCTGGAAAAAGAGATAAAATAGAAAAATCACGAGGTGGCACGCCCCAGAACCCAACGCTTGGAATACATTTTTGTCTTGTTATGTAGGGTTTGGCAGACTGGACACCTTTAGTGATTGCCTTAAATTTATCCACCAGATCCATTTTAGTTTCAGAAAGAGGAGTACCATAGCCCTGCACGTCTTGATTTCTGGTGCGATGAACAGGCACAGACAATACCTGTTCCAGAACAGTGGCTGTATGCAGAGCACAATCACATTTACCTGGCCCAACATCAATGTACACCTCATCTAAAGAGAGATGCATTCCATTTTGAATAACAGTTCGTAAAATGGCGCAAAATACACGGGGAAGATAACGGGAAGTACGATCAAGGCTGTACTTTACCTGGGGTTCATCCAGATCAATTATTGTTTTATTTTCATTGGCTATTTTCTTAATAATTGCTAGTGGCGGAACACCGACAATACCAACATTTCCCCTACTCACTCTCAAACATCCTCACGGTACAGAAGTACGGCGGCAACGAGGCAAATAAAAATTTGAACAGAAACAGAAGCTGCCAATGGATTTAGGTAACTGGCCCTGGCAAGTGATTGCAAGGTGCTCCAACCACCCCAGCAAACAAAAGCAAGGCCGCAACTAACAGGGATAGCAATTGAAAGGTCCCTGCCCCATTTCCGGTACACCATCAACAACAAAGGCAATCCCAAAAGCATGAGAGGCAGGCCGAGAAAAGT
Organism: uncultured Desulfobulbaceae bacterium; assembly: GCA_947260045.1. Taxonomy (GTDB): domain Bacteria; phylum Desulfobacterota; class Desulfobulbia; order Desulfobulbales; family Desulfobulbaceae; genus CAMYOP01. The sequence goes on along the minus strand of CAMYOP010000092.1, from coordinate 7,681 downwards.
ATACGATATTCGGCCGTAAAAGTTTGTCCATGCCTTATTGGAATCATTTGGATCCTGGTCTCTTTTCGCCTCCTTGTACAGGGCGAGTAAAGATTGTTCCAGAGCATGATATTCTGGCATGAAAAAGTTTGACGGCTCCTCCGGAAGTCCAACTGGCCGGTTTTCAAAAACCTCGGTGTGAAAACTATCCTGATCAGAACGAATTTGATGCTGTCCTTTTAGCAGGTTCCAGATGCTCTCTCCCCAGTAAGCACCCTTTGCGGCGATAAGTGAGGTAAGTTCATACTTATCATTCCAGGTAGAATAGGAAAAACGCATAAACTTCTCTGCGTCATTATGAACACGACCAAAAGAGTAAAATCCGTCCTGTCCTTTGTAATAATAACGGCCATTTCTATAAATCCCTAAAGGCACCTTACCCTGGACATCTTCAATCCATATTTTATTGGTTTCAGCAAAGGTAACAGGAAGTATAAACTGTGACATTGCTAAAAATAAAAGAGACACCACAACACCAGCAAATATAATAGGTTTGGCAATAGTGTACAGAGGGATTCCACCAGCTTTAAGAGCGATTAATTCGTTGCTGTTATTCAAGAGACCTAAAGTGACAACACCGGCCAGTAAAATACAGACGGGGCTCATCTGATCCATAACAAATGGAATGTTCAATAAAAAAAACTTTAAGACCAGACCAATGGGCTTGCCTTGTTCTGAAAAGTTATCAATTTTCTCAAAAAAATCGATCAAGACATATATTGCGATAAAGCTCGCCATGAGTATGGAGAGATTTTTTACAAATGATTTAAAAATATAACGATTTAGAAGTGTCACGGTATCATTCTCTCTGCTTTTATCAAAAAGAGTATCAACTTGTAGCTTTTTTAATTTCTTTTGTGATTACCACTAAAGCTCAGTTAAAAACTAAAAGGGAGGGGGCCGATTTTATTTTTCCGTTATTATACGGGAGACAGAATAATTTTCGCTGATAATACGCGAAAAAAAAATTCGGTCCCCTTAAGCTTATAAAAAATTTAGGTAAGCGCCGACTCCGATCTGTCTCCCGGTGTTAACTGTGCGTTAGTGGCAATCATAATTTCTTTTGACAATGGTATATTAAAAATGTTTATATTGCTTGTTTTTCGAAACAAAGCTCTCTGTACCACCTTGCAAACAAAACAGTCAAGCATCCCTTGCTTACCACTATCCATTTTTTTTATAGATAACTCTTATATCAAAGGACTGCAGATTATTTTCCTAAAAAACACACTATCCTTTCCTAAATTTTTACTATAGCGCATTATGCAAAACTCAGCACTTGTCCAAAGCATTCAGATAAACGCTGTACAACCTAGCTTGCAAGACAATACGGCAGATATAGACAGACTTAAAAAAGCTGTCAGCCAGGCATGCCAGGAAAATACCAGCCTCGACTCAAAAAACCTTTGTGTCCCTTATGCCGCAATGGGCCTGGTCGCAAAGCAGTTTCGCAGTTCCAAGTTTCAAGGCTATGCTTTAATCAACTGCCTGGCCTCATCACTTGAGCTTATAGATTTTTCAGCGGAGCCATACTCAATTATTCCAGGAATAGCTCTTGACCTGGGGACAACCCACCTGGAAGCAACTCTTGTAAACTTGGTTGACGGAAAACAGTTGGCTCATGGTCACGCTATAAATAAACAAATAAAATATGGCGCTGATATTCTTTCCCGTATTCACTACGCAAGTCAGAAAAAAAATTCCACCACGCAGGCAAAGGATTCTTCCGAGGGAATAAATGACCTGCAAAACGCTGTTTTACAATCCATAAATGAGCTCATCGCAAAGCTTGCCCATAAAACATCTGTGCATCCAAATAAAATCAGGGGAATCAGTATATCCGGCAACACCACAATGGTTCATCTTCTCCTTGGTGTAAGTCCTTATCACCTCTGCCGTGAACCCTACATACCTCTTGTAAACGCTCCGGACCCCATGAAGGCAAAAGAGCTAGGGCTTGATATTCATCCTTTAGCTCCAGTCGTAATATTGCCTAGTATCGGCTCTTATTTTGGTGGAGACCTGATCTCTGGAATTCTTGCCAGCAACCTGGATACAAGGTCTGGCACAAGCATGCTCATAGATGTTGGTACCAATGCTGAAGTTGTGCTTGGCAACTCTGAATGGCTTATTGCATGTGCAGGAGCAGCCGGCCCAGCCCTGGAAGGTGGTATTGCCAAAATGGGAATGCGTGCTGGCCCTGGAGCTGTTGAACATGTTCAGATTGACACAAAAAAATGGACTTTACAGTATCAAACAATAGAAAATGGAGCTCCCGCCGGAATTTGTGGGTCTGGCATGATTGACCTGGTAGCAGAACTTTTTCTTGCCAGAATTATTGATATACGAGGCAAATTCAGGTCTTCCGTGCAAGGACTCTTACCTGAGCAGCAAAAATTTCTACAAAAACATCTCACTACAAAAAACGATCACATTTCATTTATTGTATCACCAGCTGAAGAGTCAGCAAATAAGCAAGCCGTTACCCTGAGCCAGATTGATCTCGATGCAATGATGCGATCTAAAGCTGCTATGCATGCCATTCTCAGTACAATTACCACACAGGTTGGCATCGAATTTCCAGACCTTGAAAAAATATTTGTAGCTGGAGCATTTGGGAAACATATTGACCCTAAACAGGCAATAACACTTGGTATGTTACCGGACCTCCCTTTGGATACATATGAGTCTGTTGGCAATAGTTCATTAAAAGGAGCAGAAATGGTTCTTCTTCGGGAAGAGGCGCGAAGACGATCTATTGAAATAGGGAACAAAATTACCTATGTGGAGCTCAACGTCAACCAGGATTTCATGATCCGCTTTTCCGGCTCAAGATTTATTCCTCATACCGATCCTAAGCTTTTTCCTTCCGTACCAGTATTTCTCGAGAATTAAGGCTTGTGAACAGGTAACTTGCAATGCTTAGTACCTCTATGGTATAGTGTGCTAGTTTTACGCTTGACAACATATCGCTTATACTTGATATAACAGATAGAAAATATCAATAAATCAATCAGTTCGTAAGGCAGCTGTACTCATTATTACACTGAATATTTTGCACTTGCCAATCGAGATTCATATATTCATTAATTCAGTATAAACAAAAACATACACCACTGCAGCCTGACAACCAGGTGTAGTGGCTTTTTTTTTAGGTATCCCTTTGAGACTAAATAGACTTGAGAAAATCGACGATGTAATCACCCGCAGTGCAAGTCGGAACTCAGCAAAAGACAGGCTTAACGGTTTTTGGAACCTGTTTGATAAAGAAGATGAAGTCTTAATTCTTATCAATGCAGATCCTGATGCCATCGCCAGTGCAATGGCAGCTAAAAGACTTCTGAGTTACAGGGTAAAAAATGTCACAATTGGCTACCCCAACGAAATTCACCGCCTCAACAATATTGAAATGGTCAAACGTTTAAAAATCCCCATCGAACGTTTACACACCATCAAATCAAAAGATTTTGACAAATATATTTTGCTTGATTCACAACCAAGTCATCTACCCTGCTTTGAAAAGATAGATTTCCATGTGGTCATAGACCATCACCCTGTCAATGATAGCTGGGATGCTGAATTTATAGATATCAGACCCGAATATGGTGCGGTATCATCTATGATGGTTGAATACCTCAGAGCTGCCAATATAGTACCTTCAGTTGCTCTTGCCACTGCCCTTTTTTATGGAATCAAGGTCGACACCCAAGATTTTGAAAAAAGCTCCCTGCTGGCCGATGGTATTTCTTTTCGTTATCTGTTTAACATTGCCAACAGAAATCTGGTTCGAAAATTCGAATTAACGGATCTTCGCCGCTCAGAACTAAAATATTTCAAGGTTGCTCTCAACGAAGTAAAGGTCAGTAAAGGTCGGGCATACGCCCATCTAGGACGTGTCCCATCTCCAGACACCCTTGTAATCATTGCTGATTTTCTCAATCATGTTGACAAATTTGACTGGGTATTGGTTTCCGGCCTCTTCAATGAAAAATTAATCGTCATTTTTCGCTGTGATGGCTATCGGAAACACGCTGGCAAACTTGCGGAAAAAACTTTTGGCAAATATGGCTCTGCTGGGGGGCATAAGGAAGCAGCCCGTGCCGAAGTACCCCTTAAGAACCTGTCACTTCGAGAAAATCAGGAATTTTCAACAGCCTCCCTCATGCGTCTTGCCACTGTCCATATGACCAAATAGATATTTCAAATTTAGAAGCCAATCAGAAATAACAAGTCAAAAAAAATCACTCCACCTTCTCCATTAATGACATAAAACACCCGTCAAGTGTAGACAAAAATCTACAGCCTGCAATAACGCATTTGTTCTGTTAAAAACAATTTTATATCTTGCAGAGTTAGACCGATCTGGCCTAATATTATTATAGATCAGCTTGTTATCTGATTCTCGTCAGAATATTTCGTGCTTGGGAAGGAAACTGTATATCTTTTTAAATATTGAACTGCTTGCGCTGCGTTATTTATTATCTTACAGCCAAGTGTGTATGATTTTTATTATCCCTTCCTTGCCATATAGCTTCCTGACAGAATTAAATATTTTCATATTATAAGGGAAACTAATGCTTAAGCCTTCAACTCTAGCAATGATTCTTGCCGGAGGTCGTGTTGATGAACTGGGAGTCCTTACCCATTACCGACCTAAATCAGCCGTTCCTTTTGGTGGTTTTGCCCGGGTTATTGATTTTCCCCTGACAAACCTCATGCAATCCAGCATTGAAAGGATTGCCATTCTCAGCCAATACAGATCTTACTCGCTCATTAACCATATAGGTACTGGCGCCGCCTGGGATATGATTGGACGTCATCGTGGAATTTCCATACTGCCACCTTTTAAAGATTATGAAAATCCACATTGGTATCGTGGCTCAGCTGATGCAGTCTACCAAAATCTAGATTTCATCAGGTACCATAATCCATCAGAAGTTCTCGTACTGTCCGGAGATCATATTTACAATATGGACTACCGTGACATGATTAAATATCACAACGAAACAAATGCTGATCTTACTGCTGCTTTTGTTGAGGTTGAACCAGCTAAAGCACACCGTTTCGGAATTGGAGAATTTAATGATCAGGATGCTATTGGTGGCAGACTGCAAAGCTATGAAGAAAAACCTGACAAGCCCAAAAGTAACATGGCCTCTCTTACCATTCTCTGTTTCCGCCCTGAAGTGCTCTATGACATGCTGCTGGCCAATCAGGAACAGGGAGACCACGGATCCTTTGAATTTGGGCGGGATATTATCCCCATGATGATGCAGGAAAAATTCCATGTCTATGGCTATAAATTTAACGGTTATTGGGGATATACCAGAACTGTTCAGGAATACTGGCAAACCTGTATGGATCTCCTCGGTAGCAACCCAAAAATTGACATGGAAAAATGGGGCCTGCGCACCAACCTTGAACATCGCGACATTCGTGATTGCCAACCGCTAAAAGTTGGCTCAACAGGGACCTTAGATAATACTTTGGCTTATAATGGCTGTGTTATTGATGGAACCGTCCGTAATTCCATTTTATTCCCAGGTGTCAGAGTTGAAAAAGGTGCCGAGGTACATGACTCGGTACTATTTTTTAACAACACCGTTAAACAAGGAGCCTGTCTTGGCAAAATTGTCAGCGATGTTAATACCACTTTTGGCTCAGGCGCAATGGTAGGCTGTGATACCAGCTCTGATTCAACTCAAGAGGCTATAACGGTTGTGGGATGGAACAACACTGTCCCAGATAACATTCATATTGGCAAAGGCTGCACTATTCACCCCCATCTAAAACAAGATAGCTGGCCAAGTGAAAAACTTGCAGATGGGGAGAATTTACAATGAGAGAAACAACTGATGCATTGGTTCTGCTTCTTGCAGGCGGAATTGGCAGCCGTTTAAACATACTTGTCGGCCATCGTGCAAAACCTGCTGTACCCTTTGGTGGCATCTACCGAATAATTGATTTCAGCCTTTCAAACGTAATGAACTCCGGCCTGACTAAAGTTGGTGTCCTCACTCAGTACAAGCCACTATCCCTTATGAGACACATTGGAACTGGTGAAGCCTGGGATTTCACAGGCAGAACAAGAGGCGTAAAAATTCTGCCGCCCAGAACAGGAGAAAGTGATTCAGACTGGTACAAAGGGACAGCAGACGCTATTCGGCAGAATATGGATTTCATAAAAGCCAATCCGTCTAAAAATATCGTAATTTTATCTGGAGACCATATCTATCAAATGGATTTCCATGCAATGCTTGCTCATCACGAAGAAAAAAACGCTGACATAACCATCGGCATGATGATTGTACCAAAAAGTGAAATCCATCAGTTTGGTGCGGGTATCGTTGACGATGATAATCGCATTATCGAATGGGAGGAAAAGCCAGAAGTTCCCAGAACAAATCTGGCCTCCATGGGTATCTACATTTTTAACACAGATTACCTCATCAATACACTAAGCAGCGATAAAGAGGAAATCGATTTTGGTATGGACATTATTCCGAGAGCCATTGAAAATGACAAAGTCTATGCCTACCCTTTCAACGGTTACTGGCGAGACGTTGGAACAATCCAGGCTTACTGGGATACATCCATGGATGTCATACGTGAAGATTCTGGTATATCTCCAGAAGAATGGGGTATCAGGCCAAACATTGAAGCAGATGGCCTCCCAATGGATCGCCCACCTGCACGTTTTGTAAAAGGTTGTAAAGTGAACTCATCCATGATTTCTGCAGGTTGTACCATTGAAGGGACTGTTATCAATTCTGTTCTTTCACCTGGTGTAACCGTTGAAAAAGGAGCAACTGTAATAGATTCTGTCATCTTTGCAGATTCTGTTATCAGGTCAGGCGCTACAGTTGATCTCGTTATTACTGATAAACGTGTACTTATTGGAAAAAATGCATTTGTCGGTCACGGAGAGAACAAGAAAGAGCCAAACAAGGTTTACCCAAAGCATCTCTACACAGGTATCACCTTAGTTGGTAAAGAAGCACACATACCAGCTGAAACTATAATAGGACGAAACTGTATCATCAACTCACTGGCACAAGAGGAAAGCTTCACAGGCAGAAATCAAATAGCTGATGGCGACTCTGTTTAAAAAAGAAATACCTGAGGACAACTTACAACAACAAAAAACCATTGCGTTCCAATATATTTCAGGTAATATCTCAAACCTTTACAAACAAGCGTAGCCTGTGATAAAAGACGTTACAAAATAACGCAGTACCTGCGATTATTATCTGCACCAATCAAGTTTATTACAGCCATCCACGCCCCCGTAGCTCAGGGGATAGAGCACAGGATTCCTAATCCTGGTGTCGCATGTTCGATTCATGCCGGGGGCACCAAGCATACACAGGCCGAAAGCCCATAAACAAAGGGCTTTCGGTCTTTTTCTTTTCCCTTGATCTTTATCTTCACTTAGCATAAGTCTACTGAAAATAGCATCATTTTGCGTCTCGTTCCGTCCAAAATTCCGTCCAAAAATTTTATGTCACGCATCAAGAAAATAAAACGTAAAAAGGGAATTGTTTACAAGGTTGAGATCAGACTAAAAGATCACCCTTATATAGCAAAAACATTCAACTATCTTTCAGAGGCTCGTGCTTGGTCAAAGCAAAAGGAAAAGGAA